>NZ_JADMSV010000025.1:0-86851 GCF_015560935.1 Butyricimonas sp. BSD2780061689_150309_C8 | reverse complement strand
GACCACCGGGAAAAGGGAGGGAAAGGCGGCACGACCGGGAAAAGGGACCGCGCTCTCGCCCGGCAAGCACCTTTCATCGACACCCGTGAACGTCTTTGAAACGTCCTTGATTCGAATTTGATACGCCTTTAACTCCTGTCTTCTACCCGTTCGCGCCCTGTCATCACCCCTTGCTCGGGGTTAAAAGGGGAACGGGCTACCACGAGAACTCGACAACTGCTCTCCAAGAACTCGACAACCACACACGCCAGTGTTCATGCCATGTATATGCTATGTATATGCTATGTTCATGGTATAGCCCAACGGCGAAGTAGCGCCGAGGAAAACACCGACAGGAGATAGTGAAATTACAAATGTTTTAAAGCCAACTTGATAAGATTCTCAACTGTTTCGACCTTTTCCGAAGCCAAAATCTTGTCCAAAGTCTTCGCCACCTGGGCTCGAGCAAAGCCCAACATCACCAAAGCAGCTTGTGCTTCTTCCCGAACCGCACTCGTAGAAAGACTCAACCCCTCTACAGGAACACCCTCTTTACCTACTTTATCCTTCAATTCTATAATAACACGCTGAGCAGTCTTCACTCCAATTCCCTTCACGCTCTTTATAGCATTTACATTCTCTGTAAGTATCGCTCCAGTAATCTCCTCCACCGACATCGAACTCAACATGACATTCGCAGTGTTAGCGCCAATCCCGGAAACAGAAATCAATGCCCGAAACAAACTTCTCTCCTCCTTAGAAAAAAAACCATACAACAAATGAGCATCTTCCCGCACGATCTGGTGAATATAAAGCATAACCTGATTCTGGGAAGCGATCTTAGAATAAGTATTAACCGAAATATGAATATAATACCCGACCCCGCCACAATCAACAACCGCATTTGCCGGAGTTGCCTCCACTAATTCACCTTTTATATATTCGTACATAACAATTGAAAATTGAAAATTGAAAATTGAAAATGACAGGGCATTTCAATTTTCAATTCTATGTTTATTCTACTAGCGGAAACCGATAAGTTTACGCACTTCTTTCATCGTAGTTGCCGCACTAACCCTTGCTTTCTCGGCCCCGGCCGCAGCAACCTTATCCAGATTATCTGGGTTAGCAGCGTATTCCATGATTCGTTCCCGAATCGGAGAGCAGAAATTAATAATATCTTCCGCCAACTGTTTTTTCAAATCTCCGTAACGAATTTCACAATTATTATACTTCTCGTTAAAATAATCATACGTGTCTTTCGAAGAAACGACATCCATCAAGGTAAATAAATTCTGGATCACCTCCGGTTTCACGCTGTTCGGCTCGGTTGGCCCGCTATCGGTTACGGCTTTCATCACCTTTTTACGTATTGCTGCAGCATCGTCAACCAGATAAATAGCATTTCCCTCTGATTTTCCCATCTTCCCGGAACCATCCAACCCCGGAATCTTGATTCCTTCTCCCGTGTAGGAGAAAGATGCCGGTTCCGGGAACAACTCACTCCCGTATATGGTATTAAATCTCCGGGCAAATTTCCGGGCCATCTCCATGTTTTGCTCCTGGTCTTTCCCGACAGGCACTTTATGAGCCCTGTGTATAATAATATCCGCGGCCATCAACGTGGGATAGGTCAACAAACCTGCATTCACGTTATCCGGCTGTTTACGAGCCTTTTCCTTAAAAGTAGTCGTGCGTTCCAACTCGCCAAGATAAGCATTCATGTTTAAATACAAATACAACTCGGCAATCTCCTTTATATCACTTTGCACGTAAATTGTCGCCTTCTCTGGATTCAAACCACAAGCGAGGTACTCCGCCAGAATCTTCCGCACGTTCTCCACCACGTTACCCGGGTGCGGATGCGTCGTTAACGAGTGCCAATCGGCAATAAAAAAGAAACATTTATACTCGTCCTGCATTTTTAGAAAATTCTTCACCGCACCAAAATAATTTCCCAGGTGCAAATTACCCGTAGGCCTAATTCCACTTACTACTGTCTCCATTGTCTGAAATTTACGAATTTAAAACATACAAAGATACGGTTTTATTCGTTTTGTACAACTATGTATCAAAATGCCCCGGAAACAATATTCATCATCACACTATATAACCACCTACCCATGAACCGGTAAAATTCATTTTTATTGTACTTGGCGAAAACAACCGTCTCTCGCTTACCTTATCCAGATCAACACAATGATTACCAATACATTACATCCATTTCAAACAAATACACGCTTTTTAAAACGTTTTCAGCAAAGTAAGATATTGATAGACAAGGAGAAAAAAATATTACAAAAATGGATGTTGTTATATTATTTTTCCTACTTTTGAAACGCAAAGTCTAATTAATAATTTTAATTTAAACATGGAAGGTTACGAAAAGAATGACGGTATGGAAATGAATGATCGGGATGAGATCTATTCAAAACCGGTGAGAGCAGGGAAAAGGACTTATTTTTTTGATGTAAAAGCTACTCGTAATAACGATTACTATCTAACGATTACTGAAAGCAAAAAGAAACTCGAAAAAGACGGTTCTCAGAATTACGAAAAGCACAAGATCTTTTTATACAAAGAAGACTTTGATAAATTTGCAGAGGGGCTTGACAACGCTGTCGCTTACATCAAAGCAGCTCTTAACGGAGAAACAATGGCAGTCCAAGAAGAAGTTGAAACAAACAAATTTGACGACATTGATTTTGACGATCTATCCAAATAACCAAAAAAGCTCTTCTTTGCAGAAGAGCTTTTTTATTATCGTATATATCCGTAAGGAATTTTTGCCAGACCTTCTGCCAGTTGGTTGATTCCCTTTTCCAGTTTTCCCTTCAGCAACATTTTCATCATCATGTTCAACTCCGCCTCTGCCGTTATTCGTAACCGGGTATCATAAGGGCCGTTATCCAACAACTGAATCCATACTTGAAATTCAAAAGGCAAACGTCCATCCCCCTCCAGTTTAATCAATTTCGGTTCTTCTCTCTCCACAATTTTCATCCCCATTTCACCAACGCCTTTTACCATAAAAGTGCAGGCATCTTCCGTGGTGCGAACGTCCTCGATCTTGTCAGCCAGTTCCGGCATTTGATTACCGGCCCCCATCTGGCGAGCCGTCTCGATCAATTTCCCGATCTTCGAGAAATCAGAAAGAAACGCGTACACGTCTGCAATCGCACTATTTATTTTCTGAACGTCACTAACAACTCGTGTTGCCATACCTTTTATTTATAAGATTCCGGGCTCAGACGCCACTCCTTCAACTTGGCCACATCGCTCTCCTGCACGTACCCGGTCTTCTGGGCCAGGTCAATCATGGCGTTGTAGTCACTCAACGTATCCAGTACGCAATGAGCATTCGTGAAATTATCTATCGCTTTCTGGAATCCATAGGTGAAAATAGCCACCATTCCCAACACGTCACATCCTGCATTTCTCAACGCCTCCACGGCCTGCAAACTGGACCCCCCGGTAGAGATCAGATCCTCCACCACGACCACTTTTTGACCTTCTTTATATTCACCTTCAATCAGATTTTCCAACCCATGATTCTTGGCAGCAGAACGCACGTACACGAACGGCAACCCCAATTCCTGTGCAACCAAAGCTCCTTGGGCAATAGCACCGGTTGCCACCCCGGCGATCAATTCCACCTGTGGGTATTTTGTTTTAATCAAATTCACGAACTGGTCCCGAATATACGTACGTACTTCCGGGTAAGACAACGTCTTCCGGTTATCACAATAAATGGGAGATTTCCACCCGGAAGCCCATGTAAAAGGGTGATTCGGTTCTAATTTTATCGCTTTGATCTGTAGCAAATGTGACGCTACTTGTTCTGCAACAGTGTTCATATCTGTCTATTATTTTAATGGTTATTCTTTACTTTCAGGGTGCAAAGGTACAAAGTATTTTTCAAAAGCCATTCGGATAGCATACTGAATCTCGGGATATTCTCCTTCCAGCTTGCCGGATTCAAACAACGTGCTAATCCCCTGCAAACCGGGAACAATCGAGTCAATAAAATGAGGTTTTCCCTCGTGCAGACCGCGTAATCCAAACGCACCCATAGCCTGTAACAAACGCACCAGCACGAAATGATAATATATTTCCCGGAACTTTTCCGCGAATCCCGGCTCGCTCTTCGTCAATTCCCGGATATAGAAATCTAATAATTCTTCCTTTTGACTTTCAGGAATTTTCACTATCGCATCATATAATAAGGACGCCACGTCATAGTGCAAAGCCCCTTGCCTTCCTCCCTGGTAATCGATAAAATACACCTCGTTATCAACGACCATGATATTTCTGGACTGGAAGTCCCGGAACATAAAACCATCCGCCCCGGCCATGACCAGTTTCGCTGTCAATCGATCAAAATCATTCTCCAGCCGATCCTCGTCGACCTCCACTCCCGCCAATTTCAAAAAACAATATTTAAAATAGTTCAAATCCCACCGGATACAACGTTCATCAAAAACAGGACGAGGCAGACATCCCGAATAATCCAGTCCCTTTCCTCCCTCCAACTGGAATTTCAACAACTCGGACAAGGCTTTCCGATACAATTCCATGGTATGCTCGCTCAGGAATTCACCCTCTCGCTCCCGCTCCACGACATCCAGCAACATATCCGGCCCCAGATCATCCTGTAAATAACAAAACCCGTCCTCCGAAACACAATACACGTGCGGAACATGCAAACGGGATTTTTCAAAATGCCGTGTAAAATCCACGAACAAACGATTTTCCCGCAAATTCTCGTGGTACACACCCACGTATGTCCGGTCTCCCGTGAACACCCGGTAATATCTCCGGGCCGAACCGGACACCGGCAACGGCTCCACTCGCCGTGCATCACTACCACTATATTGTTTGAATAGAGTTTTTATTTTTTCTTCCATAACTCTGATTATTCATTCTCTCTCATTTCTTTTTCCGACAATCCAACACGTATTTATATCATTCCGAGTAACGTCGATCAGCCATATTAAGCATGTTCGATGTACTGAAAATATATATTAATTTTTATCTCGCAGGCAAAAGTAAAGAAAAAACCTCAATTCACGCCATCATACAATATAAAGGCGAAACTAATGGGACTGTCTCAAAAAGTCAATTTTAAACAACGACCCCCACTAACTCCCCCTTGCACAGGGGGAGAAACCGCATGGTAATCAGCTCTCCCCCTGTGTAAGGGGGAGCTGGAGGGGGTAGTTGGCAAATACAAGCAGGACTTTTTGGACTGCCCCGTCAAAAGTCTATTTTCAAACACCCTCCCCTCTTCGGGGTACTTCCCCTCAGGCAGAGGAAGAAAGAGAATGACCATGAATAGGATTTATCTAACGACCTTGCAGGAAGAGAATTTCTCGAATTTACATATATTTTTCAGACCAACCATCTCGCTATAAGATAGTTATCCTCCAACAAGTGCTTTATTACTCCTATAATACGCTGTTACTCTATTGTTTGGCTAGGTTTTCTCCGTGTCTTCTCCGTGCTTTCTCCGTGTCACTTGCGAGTGATCGCCGGAGGAAACAATTTAAACGCGGCACGAATCAAGACGAAGACATATAGGAACATTGAAGGAACATTGGCATGACCTAGAGGTAATCAAACAACGACAAAAGTTTGTTCAACAAAATTTAAACAGGCTTTAAAGAAAACGATATCCAAAATCGTAATCATTCCAACAGGGATTCTCTTTAACAAAAACACCCTTCAAAATCAATCGATTAGGAAGGGTATTTGTGCCCAAGACAAGACTCGAACTTGCACAGCCGAACGGCCACTACCACCTCAAAGTAGCGTGTATACCAATTTCACCACTTGGGCATTTTTTTAACGGCGCAAATATACAGTATTTTCTCGTTACCGCAAAACAAATAAGCGGTATTTTAACCCGAATTTCACGAAATAAACAGTAAAAAATACACCCAATTCTTACCGCTTTTTCCAGTAACTAACAGCAAAACAATGCGTTTTATCCAAACTTTCATTTCTCACTTGGTGATATACTTTCACACAATTTTCTTCCTCCTCAACATGACATCCGGCACACACAACACTATCCGGTAACACTTCATGTTCGTAAATAATTTCCAACTCCGTGATCTCGTGGTCCTTCAAAAACTCGTAAGACAAAGAATTAGTAACCCAGCGCACATACGTGGCTTGAGTGACGTGCTTGTTGAAATCGATATTATCGTATGTTGCCGTGAAACGACGGGTGCTTTCGAAGTCTATCGGCATTTTTTTCGTATCCAACTCGAAAGGAATTTCCCGAATGCCATCCACGCAGAAAGCGGCGGTCTCCGTCACGCAAGCCGGCAAACGCACGGGACGGCGACGATTTACATCTATCACCATCCACTCTGAAGTAGCCCGCAATAAAACCTCTTCTCCTGCCACCATTCTAAAATCACGAATCGCAAATAAACGATCAATACCCGACGGCCATGTTTCCAACGTCACGTTCTCCCCCTGTTCCGGCATCCGGTTAATCAAAATATGTAACTTGTGCAGCATCCATGTCAATCCTTGCTCGTTCAACGTGGGCACGTCTATTTTCAGCGCGTAAGTCTGTACGTTCGCCACGTCATTAAACAGATCACACAAGGACTTCATGATCAAGCGTCCTTCCAAATCCGTATAATGCCCCCGAATATCTATCTCTTCCGAATATTTTACCATCCCGTTCTAATTTTAGATCCTATCGTTTGAGTGATTTAATGATTTGCGATTACGTGATTTCCACCCACAACCTCACCCCCCTTTTTAATCTCCTAATCATTGAATCGTCAATCACAGAATTTTTAATATCACTTTTATATCACGTTTACTTCCGGTTCCAACCATACTCCAAACTGAAGGAACACGGATTTCTTTATCTCGTTAGCTAAATGTGCAATTTCTATGCCAGTTGCCCCGCCCGTGTTCACTAACACCAGCGCTTGTTTGTCGTGTACCCCGGCATTGCCGACAACTTTTCCCTTCCACCCGGCAGTTTCGATTAACCACCCGGCAGCCAATTTCACGTGCCCTTCATCCACGGTATAAATCGGCAGCGCGGGATACTTTTCCAGCAAGGCATCCGCAACTGCACGTTCAACCATCGGGTTTTTAAAAAAACTCCCGGCATTAGGCAATACCTTCACGTCCGGCAATTTAGCCTCCCGTATGCGAATAATGGCCTGCCGTATCGTTTTTAACGAAAGTTCACCCAAACGGTTTACTTCATCTTTCACGCTCCCGTAATGTAATCTAAACTCGGGATGTTTTGCCAAACGGAAAGTGACATACGTTACTAGAAAACGGTTCTTCCACTCATGTTTAAAAATAGAGTCCCGGTAACTGAAACGACATGTTTCGGCATCAATCGTCACCCTTTCACCCTTCACGATGTCCACGGCTTCCACCCGGTCAATACATTCCCCGACTTCCATCCCATAAGCCCCGATATTCTGCACCGGAGTTGCTCCCACATGGCCGGGAACCAGTGAAAGATTCTCCACCCCTCCGTACCCGTGTTCGACAGCCCACGCCACGAAATCATCCCACACGACACCACTTCCTACCCGGACAAACACGTACTTATCATCTTCCCTCACGATCTCGCACCCTTGCATCACGGGATAAAAGACAACCCCATCAAAGTTCTCCGTGAACAAGAAGTTACTTCCCCCTCCCAAAAGTAGAATTTCCTCCGGGTCTAACTCGTATGATCCCACGAATTCCAATAATTCGCTCTCTTGATCACACTTCACAAAATATTTACAAGCCACGTCTATACCAAACGTGTTATATTCTTTTAAACTAAAATTTTCGTTAATCTCAATCATTCTATTTCTGTCTATTAATCAACTCCACGATCTCTTTTCTCTCGCAAAGGTAAAATATATCAGGAAATAAATCACTAAATTTGCCCCATTAATCCAAAGTGTCTATGATCTCATTACCGCCAGCATTTACAGAAAGGATGCAGCAGCTCCTTGGAAACGAATCGGAAACCTTTTTCCAAGCGTTAGTTTCGGAGTCCCCCACTTCCATCCGGTTAAACCCAGAGAAAACGGCAAACACCGATCTCCCCTTCTCGGAATTACTTTCCCGACAAGTACCCTGGTGCAGTAATGGATACTACTTGAAGGAGCGTCCCTCGTTCACCTCCGACCCGTTGTTACACGGGGGAGCTTATTACGTGCAAGAGGCCTCCTCCATGTTCCTACAAGTCGTTCTTCAGCAGATAAGCGGGGATACCCCTCTCCGGGTTCTCGACCTATGTGCGGCTCCGGGTGGTAAATCCACGTTACTGGCAAACAATCTGCCCAAGGATTCACTACTGGTTTCCAACGAAGTAATCAAATCAAGAGCCTCCATTCTCAAAGAAAATATTATCAAATGGGGATACGATCATATCGTTGTCACCAATAGCGACCCCAATCGTTTCACGGGAATGAAGGGTGCGTTCGACATGATTCTCGTGGATGCCCCCTGTTCCGGGGAAGGCATGTTCCGGAAAGACGAGAAAGCCATCACGGAATGGAGCGAGAATAATCTGCGTCTTTGTGAAGAGCGTCAAAAAAGAATACTTTCCGACGTGTGGGATGCTCTCGCCCCCGGGGGCTATCTCGTGTATAGCACGTGTACTTACAACCCCGGAGAAAATGAAGATATATTAAACTGGATTTTAACCACGTTCGATGCATCATCCGTTGAAATCCGGCATAATTTTACAGCCATCACCCCGTCCCCCTCTCCTCTCCACGGGTACCATTTCTACCCGCACAAAACTAACGGAGAAGGTTTATTCATGGGAGTCATTCAAAAAAATGACGGGACACCCTTTACCATGAAAAAAGAAAAGCGAGCTACCCCGTCCCCCGCAGTCAAACTCCCGGTAGACATTCTCCCCCTCCTGCCGGACATGACAAAATACACGCCTTACATCGCAGGAGAAACATTAGGCATCCTTCCCAAACAACACGCCGAATTTATCCAATACCTTTCCTCCAAAGCCGGGGTCATTTATAAAGGATGTGAAATCGGAGAATGTATTAAAGGGAAGACGAAACCCGCCCACGCTCTGGCCCTATACCACAAACTGCAACAAAAACACGTTACCCGTCAAGAAGTGGACCTCTCCACGGCCCTCCAATTCCTACGCAAAGAAGACATCCGTTTCGAGGCCCCTCAAGGGGAATGGATTCTCATCACCTACAAAGGCATCGGGCTAGGCTGGGTAAAAGAAGTCGGCAACCGGGTAAATAACTACTACCCCAAAGAATGGAGAATTAAAAAATTGTAGATTTTAGATTTTAGATTCCAACCACACAAGGCCCCCCGGCTGCCCCAGTAACCGTAACCAAAGAGCCTCGCAGGGCTCCACCGACCTTATGAACCTTATAAACTTTATAGACCTTATGAACTTCTATCTCCTCTTACTCTTCCTCCACCGAACAATAGCGCTTGATGATACTATAAGAATCCGTTAATCCAAGCTCCCCGGCCTTACTCAAATCCACGTTAGCAGCACTCCGGTTTCCTTGGTATATATAGAGTAAGCCCCGGTTAAAATAAGCCTCGGCTATATCCTTATCCACTTCCAGCACTTTCGTGTACATATCAATTGCTTTCTGAATCTCACCGCTCTTAGCGTACACGTTAGCAATATTAAACATGGCAAAAACGAACTCCGGATCAATCTCCAAACATTTGTTATTCCCCTCCAGCACCAAAGAATAATCCACGTTTCGCTCCACTTTTTTCTCCTCACCCACGACACGGGAAGTCTTCTCTTCTATCGACTCGATGTAATCGTACATCCGGGAACGGGCGCTTGCCAAGTTCATCAAAGCGAACAGATGATTCGGGTCACGCTCTAACACCGCACGGAAATCCTCGATCGCTTTCGTGTAATCTCCCCGGTTCAGATACAACGACCCACGCAGCAACAAAGCATCCGTGACATTCTTGTTTTTCCGAATATCCGAAGACAAACTCTCGATATAATTATCCTCGAATTCCCTCGGGTAATTAAATTTCTTATTTGAAACTGTCAAGGCCGGGTTATAATTATGCTCCTGATTAAACTTCATGATCCGCTTGTCGAAATATTGCACTTTCCCTTTCCGCAACGTATCCAGCGACAGGTATTGCACGATAAACATATCCTGCAATTCGATAATCACGTTCCGGTCTTGCAAACGTCCGTTAATCACGTCTTTCATCCGGTCATCCCGGGAGTTTATATCTATCAATCGCTTGAAATTCTCTGTGGTATCTACCAAGGCATTCTGGTCTCCGTCTTTCATTCGCCGGTATCGGTCCATGATCTCCTCCGCCTTGTAACGGTCCTTTTCGGCCGCATCATAATCCCGCATATCCATGCTCGTCGCAGCCCTTGCCAGATAGGCCTTCACGAAATCCGGGTATATTGATATACTTTGAGAAAAGTCGTTATAAGCTCCCTCGTAATCCTTGATCTCCATCTTCAACAACCCGCGGTTGAAATAAATCAGTATGTTATCCGGGTTCATTTCCAACACTTGGTCAAAATCTTGAATGGCATTATTCACATCCCCGATTTCCGACCTCAACAAAGCCCGGTTATAATAAGCATACGCGTAAGTACTATCCACCTTCAAGACTGCCGTGTAATCCTCCAGTGCCTCGGGATATTTCTTCATCTCGTACCACGTAATCGCCCGGCTCATAAGAATCCGCTTGTTTTCCGGGTTAATCTTCAAAGCCTTGTTGTAATCCTCTATCGCGTCGTGATACTCTTTTGCTTGAAACCTTAAATATCCCCTCAAACCATAAGCATCATCCGAGAACATATTCAATTTGATGGCCATGTTACAATCTGCGATGGCTCCTTCTTGATCACCCAGTTTCTCCCGCATGATTGCCCGGTTCAAATATGCCGGTAATAAATTTTTATCGATAATCAACGCCTTCGAATAATCCTTCTCCGCCGCCTTGTAATCTCCCATATCAGCCTCGGTAATTGCCCTGTTCGCGTACACGTAAGCCTCACCCGGATTGATTGCGATCGCCGTGTTATAATCATGCATGGCCTCCTCGTACTGTTTCATATTATGATAGGCAATCCCCCGATACATATAAGCATGGAAATAGTTCGGGTTCAGTTCAATCGCCTGCGTGTAATCCCGGATAGCTCCCTCGAAATCATCAAGGTTCAACTTTGCCAGTCCCCGGAAAAAATAAGGTTCGGATAAAAAGGGCTTTATCCGTATGATATTATTGAAATTCTCGATCGCACTCACGTAGTCGTCAAACATGATCGCACTCTTCCCCACTCGCAACATATTTGCCGTATTCCATTGTGCCGACACCCCCAATGTCGCCAAACAGAAGAATATAATAACGCCAAATTTCTTCATTCGATAAACATATATTTTCGGGGATAAAGATAATAAAAAAGTTCGCATCTTTATTATATCCCCCTTTTTACCCTCCCAAAAATCTCTCTCTCGTATGATATTATCAACTCCATCACTCTTTTTCCTGCATACCAAAACTTACATACTTGTTCTACGTCCTCGCTACCTCCTCGTTAATTGTCCGTTCCTATAAAGCCATACTTCAACGATAGAATAACGAACACATAACGGAAATTATCCCCCTATTTAAGTTTTCAATTTTATTCATATATTTACAAAATCATAAAGAAATAAAACAACAACAGAATATTACAAACACATCTTGCAGAAGTAATTGAATACTCTTATTTCAAGATAGAGTACCATTTTCAACTTAACCACTCTGAAAAGTAGGCTAATTCGCTGATATATCAAAGTTTTATAGTAACTTTGTATTTGAAACCAAACGCTTACTATCCGATGGCAAAAATTACAGTAAAGGATACCGAAGTCAATGTAGTAAAAGTCAAAGGAGAGGATTATATCTGCCTCACCGATATGTTGCGTGCCAAGGATGGGGATTTCTTCATCACCGATTGGCTGCGTAACCGCAATACCCTTGAGTTCATCGGTATTTGGGAGAAAGTCTACAACCCCAATTTTAATTATGGCGAATTCGCCATAATTAGGAACCAATCGGGTCTTAACAGTTTCAAGATAAGCGTCAAGGAGTTTGTAGCTCGGACTAATGCCGTTTCTCTACAAGCAAAGGCAGGGCGCTATGGTGGCACATATGCCCACAAAGATATTGCGTTTGAGTTTGCCATGTGGATTAGCCCAGAGTTCAAGGTCTATATCGTCAAGGAATTCCAGCGTCTAAAATCAGAGGAGCAGCGGTTAATTGGTTGGTCTGCGAAACGTGAGCTGTCGAAAATCAACTATCGTATACACACTGACGCCATCAGGCAGAACCTTATCCCGGAAGAAGTCACCCATGCACAGGCAAGCATCATCTATGCTAATGAAGCGGATGTATTGAACGTGGCGATGTTTGGTGTCACGGCAAAGCAATGGTGCAAGGCTCACCCTGACTTGAAAGGGAATATTCGTGACTATGCCTCCATAAATGAACTGATATGTTTGTCAAACATGGAGAATCTAAATGCCGTGTTCATAGAGCAAGGCATATCACAACCAGAGCGTTTGATCAAGCTTAATCAAATAGCAATCCATCAAATGAGCATATTGGAAAATAACGATAATGACCGTAAACTATTGAAATAAATCAGACATATTATTACGTCATCTAAAAGATCCTACATCTATTAGCGGGACACATGGAATTACATTTTTCAAAAATCCTAATTATAAAGCCTAATCCATAACATTTACACAAAGATCGTGTCATGGATGAACGACTATGATTGCAAAGTAAAGAATTTTCATGACTATAAAGTAAAAAAGGGATTCATTGGAATGATCGAATTTCTTCTATGAAAACCTTTGTACAACAAACCTGATACTCTCGGGAGTATTCATACCCGTTACATGACGGTAGAGCGGCTGTTAGGTGACAGTTAGGTGCTATTGCCCGATTGTCGCCCAATCATTGCCGCCATTTTAACAGATGGGAAACAAAAAAACAGACTCGAAAACCACACCAAACGGGCCAATACGAGACTATTCACTCCCAAGAATAAAATTTTGGACCGCTATATCCCTAGGAAATGCCCGAAATAAAGAATACCAGATTATATAGTTTCTTAATTATATCAGATAGAGTCCTAATAATCTTCTGCAAAAGATACGAACAAAAAAAGCTATCCGTCATGGATAGCTTTAAGATATTTTTTAGAAGAACTAAATTAATAGTCGTTTCTACGAGTTTCTTTCACATCCGGGATAAATCTCCAAGTAGAATTACTAAAATATGTAGCAGATGAACTAGAAGTTGCACTAGTCGGATCTGGACTAGTTCCCCCCGTAGTATAATATCCGTAACCATCTGCAACAAAAGAAACTGCACCAACAGCCGTCATTGCAGACGGAGCAAGGTCCTCCATTTGATGCCATTGGTCTTTTTTATGATTGTATTTCCACACTGTTCTCGGATTATTTCCCATACCAGTTGCGATATAGGCATAATTTTCACCGTCATTACCTCTATTAGAAATAAAAGAAACAGCAAATGCTCTTGGAATTCGATCATAATCCTTATCTTGTCTTACACCAGGCTTATCCGTCAACGCTTGCATTTCTTCCCAAGTAACCTTACCGCCACCTTGTGGAGTGCATTTTATAACATCTTGTGCATATCCAGAACCTTTTGCTCCCAAACATACATAAGCAGCACCATTAATAACGAAAGCCGATGCTCCATATTTTTGATCACCTTTATATCCTAAATCATCTTTAAACCAAGTCTCTGATTCTGGATCAAAGCAATAAAAATCTTTGAAAAGTAATGCCTTATCAGCACGTCCCGTTCCAACATATGCATAATTGTCTAACGTAAAAGCGACAGCATCCCGACGAGCCTCTCCTGGAAAAGGATCGGTTATCTCAGTCCAAGTCTCAGTCTCCGGATCAAATCGCCAAAAATCACTCAAAAATTCTTTCGGACGATCTTCCTCTCCTTCTACTCTATTAGCAGAAATATAACCTAACCCAACATAGGCATATGTCTTTCCACCATGTTCTGCAACAAATGCAACAGCTCCATGACGTCCTTTCCCCTCAAAATCATTACGTACATCCGTCCAAGTTCCGTCTTTCAAATTATACTTTTTGAAATCTTTATATTCAGCCAAATCAACACCAAATCCTAATCCTACATAAGCGTAATCTCCAATAACAAAAGATACAGCTTGATTCCGCAATCTACCACTAAATTCAGGAGCTTTTGCCCAGTCACCTAAATGATCATCGTCATCACAAGCGACAAAAGCAAATCCTAAAATGGCTAGTACTAATAAACTAAATGTTCTCATACTTTTTCCTACTTGATTATTTATTTGCAAATTCTATAATGTTTTCTCTATTTCAAAAGGCAAAACTACATATTTTATCATGAAATCCAACAAAACGAGGACAGAAATGTCATGTGTTCTTTTTTTTTAACCTCTCATTAGATAAAATACAAGTCCAAATATCGATTTTTTAGAAAATAGTTATACCTTCGCATCTTGTTATAAAACAAAATCGAGACACATGAGAATATTCTTTATCGCATTTTTTTTGTTATCATTATATGCGTGTGACAATGACCTTACGACGATTGGAGATAATTTAATTCCCAACGATCACTATGTAGAAGTAACACGTTTCATTCTAGACGAAACTTCTACCATTAAATTAGATTCATTCCCGACATCCAGTATGTCAACAACCAGTACATTCCAACTCACAATGGGAAGAGTCGAAGATGATTTTACGGGAATCACAAAAGCAACTCCTTATTTTCAAATTTCACCTAATGGTTTCGCTAGTAATGTTACCTGGGAATCCAATTGTATGTACGATTCATTAACATTAGAAATACCTTACCCCAGAAATTTAGCAGGGGATACAACTAGCTATCAGTCTTTTGACTTATACCAATTGAAGCAATATATGGTCTACAATCTAGACAATCCTATATTTTGTAATACAGATTCATTACCATGGGATAAAAAACTATCATCACTAACAATTTATCCACAACAAGAAAGTTATACAAGAAAACTTTATTTCAGAATAAATGATGCATTGGGCCAAGACTTATTTAATAAAATGAGGTCTCGAGATCCCATGTTCGAAGATCGTAATTTATTTATGGACTATTTTAAAGGTTTAGCTATTGTTCCTAATGAGAAAAACTCTTTATTAACATCTCTTGATGCATCTCAAATAAAACTTCAATGCCATTACCACATTGGAGCAACTGAAGATTTATCTTTTACTTTACCCATGTATTCTTCCGGGCAAAATGTTAGCTATGCTTATACGAATATAAAATATAAAGCTTGGGAAAATTCTCCATTAAATGCTGTCACATTCTCTGACTCCATTCCTTTTCAAAAAGAAAATAGAGCCATTATTGAAGGTATGAGTGGATTCATGTTAAAAATAAAAGTACCTTTTATTGCTGATGCGTCCAAGTATAAAACAATTATAAAAGCAGAAATCGAATTACGGCCTAAAGTTGATATATGGGAGAATATTCCAGAACCACAACTATTAAGTGTATATGTTGTCAGAAGTAACAACTATGTCAAACAAGTTTTAATGGATAATTCTTCAAATAATATATACGGTATTCTATCGCAAAATATAATGAATCCTGATAGTAAGAAATATACTATAGATCTTACTGATTTTTATATTCGGCAAGTAGAAGGAGTTCAACCTTTAGATAAAGAAATATACTTATTAATTGGTCTACCAGGTTATATTTACTCTCCATGGGATGGTTATCAAATATTCGCCGGGGATGTTTATAATAAATATCAGAGGGCTATCTTTGAAGAATTACCTATATTCAGCATATATTACAGTAATTACAAGTAAACGAATCATTACGTAGTGTCAAAAATGAAACTTATGAGAAAGTTATTAGGATGTATCATTATTTTATTGATAACAATAAATACTTGGGCGCAAAATAATTCTGGAACACCTTATTCAAAAGAAGGTTTTGGATTATTGCCTGACAATTACGGAGCGTTTACAGGAATGGGTGGAGTTTCTGCCGCCATGCGCGATAATTACAATATTAATTTTTTAAATCCGGCTTCTTATACAGCCTTAGATTCTGTCAGATTTTATTTTCAATCCGGAATCACAGGGGAATATGTTGATATTTCAACCAACAAGATGCATACAAATTATAAAGTTGCTCAAAATGGAGAAGTTGTAATGGCTTTCCGTGTCTATAAAAAATTATTCGCATCGTTTGGTATTCTTCAACGATCAAATCGAGGATTCGATGTACTATATAATAATGATGTGCGAGGAGATTATTCCATGCGCTATATCCAACATATAGAAGGTGAAGGGGGATTAAATGAGGTTTATTTAGGAGCGGCTTACCAACTGGGACGTCTATCCTTAGGTGTAAATATGTCTTATTTATTCGGGAGAATTGATGACCGTTTGACATTGGTTTTACAACCAGCCACTAGCGGTTATTATATGAAAACGCAAACAGTTACCCAAATGGGAAGTGCTTTATTTACATTAGGAGCACAATTGCCGTTTTCTATTGGTAAAAAAAATAAATTTGTAGTAGGTACAAGTTTCAATTTTGGAACTCCACTTCACGCTAATCAGACTTTTGTTTCATACAAAATAAGTAATACGAATTCATCCATGATAGCTGTTGACAATGAATCTTTGGAGAATAGTAGTGTCTTTTATCCATTTAGAATTGCAACAGGACTTTCTTACCAACGTAATCAAAAATGGCTTTTTGCCGGAGATTACACATTCCAGAATATGTCACAATATGAAGAATTCCACACAAACAAGGAGTATCAAAACTATCATAAAATAGCCATTGGGGCATATCTGCAACCCAACGAAGTTGGACGTTATTGGTGGCAAAGAAATAAGTATATGGCTGGAACTTATTTTACCAGATCACATCTTAATTTCAATTCTACAGACATCAATACTTATGGCCTAACCGTCGGAACTCAAATGCCTCTTCGCTTGGCTCGCCAAGAGTTGATGTTGGGAGTTGCCGTTGATTTAGGTATGCGCGGAACTCACCGAAATAACCAGATTTTGGAGAAGTACGCAAAATTAAGAATAAACATTGCCTTTAAAGAAATCTGGTTCATGAAAGCTAAGATTCATTAAAGACACAATATTTCATATTTAGAAAACTAAAACACATGAGAAAACTTTTATTATCAATCGTTGCAGCAAGTATGACGCTTGCAGCATGTAATGCCCAAAGCGGTTATAAGGTAACCGGGACAATCGAAGGGATGCCTGACGGTAAAGCGTTCATCGCCAATTTCGATGGGACGAAACTTGACACGTTAGCAAAATCAGACATCACTAACGGAGCATTCGAATTTACCGGTAAAGTAAGCGAACCGACAGGAGCTTTCATTATGGTAGTTGGACAACGTTTCAGCTTACCGATCATGCTGGAAAACGCAAACATTACCGTTAATGCCGGACAAGCCGGATTAAATGTAACCGGTAGTGAAGGTCAAAAAATATATGACCAATTCATGGCACTCAATATGTCTATTCAACAAGAACAACAAAAATTGATGCCTGAATTCCAAGCAGCTAACCAAGCTGGGGATCAAGCTAAAATGCAAGAAATCCAAGATCAATTCCAAAAAGTGGTTGAGGCTGCTCAAGCAAAAGAAGCTGAATTGATTAAAGCAAACCCGGACTCTTACGTTTCAACTTTTGTTATCGTATCAGGAATGGGACAAATGGAATACGAGCAATTGAAAGAAAAATATGCTTTACTTGGAGAAAAAGCAAAAGCTACCGCACACGGTAAAGCTATCGCTGCTCAAATCGCCAAATTAGAAAGTACCGCAATTGGTCAAATCGCTCCGAACTTCACGGTAACTACCCCGGAAGGAGAATCAATCTCTTTGTATGACATCAAGGGTAAAGTGAAATTAGTTGACTTCTGGGCATCATGGTGTGGTCCTTGCCGCGGAGAAAATCCTCATGTAGTTGAAATCTACAAAGAATATCACCCGAAAGGATTAGAAATCTTCGGTGTATCTTTGGATAACAACAAAGAGGCTTGGGTAAAAGCTATCGCTGATGACGGTTTGGTATGGAAACATGGTTCTGACTTGAAAGGTTGGCAATCAGCTCCTGCTAAATTATACAGCGTAACCGGAATTCCTCACACGATCTTGTTAGACGAAAACAACAAAATCATCGCCAAGAACTTGAGAGGTGACGAATTAAAACAAAAGATTGCTGAATTATTGAAATAATTTCCAATCCACCTATAAAAGTGCGGCAATCAATTCATGTTTGCCGCACTTTTATTTAACCAACCTCTAACGCTAAAACTTGTAACTACCATGCACAAGCTCCTTCCCGTAATCGGACTATTTTGCATGCTCCTCCCCTCTCTACACGGTCAGGCTCAGTCCTCGTGGGCCGATTCGACGCTAAATACCATGAGCCTGGATGAAAAGATCGGACAACTGATCATGGTTGCAGCCTATAGCAACAAAGACAGCGTGTACGAGAACCACCTGGAAGCAACCATTGAAAAGTATCACATCGGGGGCATCATCTTCTTTCAAGGCAGCCCACGAAGTCAAGCTTTGATGACAAACACCTATCAACAGAGTGCTAAAATTCCCCTCATGATCGGTATGGATGCAGAAAACGGGGTCGGCTGGCGGATCAAACCCGCCATGGAATTTCCCAACCAGACCTTGTTGGGAGCCATTCGAGACACGAATCTGATTTACCGTCTGGGAGCAGCCATCGGACAACAATGCCGGACAATGGGTATTCACGTGAACTTTGCTCCCGTGGCCGACATTAATGTTAACCCTAAAAACCCGGTCATCGGCATCCGGTCATTCGGGGAAAAGAAAGAAGAAGTTGGCAACCGGACCCTGCAATACATGCGAGGCCTGCAATCCCAGCACGTGATGGCCGTGGCCAAACACTTCCCGGGACACGGGGACACAGACGTCGATTCCCACTTAGCACTACCCTTGATTCGCCACTCCGCGGCACGTATTGACACGGTTGAATTATACCCCTTCCGCCAACTTTTCGAGGCTGGGATACCGGGTGTCATGATTGCCCACCTAAACGTACCTTCCTACGATACGGCCAATATCCCGGCTTCTCTATCCAAACAGATCATCACGGACCTGCTACGCGATAAATTACACTTCGATGGTCTGTGTTTCACGGACGCCATGAACATGAAAGGTGTCACCAAAGGAAGAACTCCCGGAGAGGCTGATGTAGAGGCGCTAGCAGCAGGAAACGACATTTTGTTATTCCCGGAAAACGTGGAAGCTTCCGTGAGGAAAATCAAAGCAGCCATCCGAAAAGGCGTTCTCACGGAAGAGATGATCAACGAAAAATGCCGGAAAGTCCTTAAAGCAAAAGCAGAATTCGTACTCCCGTATGTTGCTCCCGTGGATACCGCCCGGCTAACCGAACGATTGAGTTCCCCATCAGCCAAAGCTCTATTACAAGAAACATACGCCAAAGCGATTACTCTCGTGAAAAATGACGGTCTCCTGCTCCCGTTGACACATTTAGACACGCTACGCATTGCCTCATTAAATTTTGGAGACCGGAAAGCCCCCGTTTTCGAGAGTACACTAGAGAAATACGCCCCTTGCGCTCACTTTTCTCTATCTCCTGGTGCTTCAAAAGAAAAAGTGGAGAAACTGATTACCAATCTATCGGAATACAATTGTGTTATCCTGTATAACAGTGCCGCCCGTAACACGGCATCCCGGCAATTCGGGGCGACCATGGAACTTGTCAATATTATCAAGCAACTGAAAGGAAAACACATCGTGTTCTGCCATCCGGCCACACCCTACGGAATCGACCTGTACAGCTACCTTCCCATGGATGCCATCATCGTGAGCTATTCACACGACACTCCCGCACAACAATTTGCCGCCCAAGCCATTTTCGGGGGAATCAACGTGAACGGAAAATTACCCGTGAGCATTAACCGCTATTATCCCGCCGGTACCGGGTTATCCACCCCGAAACTGCGGTTAGGATATTACCAGCCGGAAAGTTGCGGCATGGATTCACAGATCCTACTTAAAATTGACAGCATATGCCAAGCCGCCATAAAAGCAAAAGCAACTCCCGGCTGCCAGGTTCTCGTGGCAAAAGACGGTTATATTGTCTACAACAAAGCCTTTGGTTTCAACACGTATGATAGAAAAAAGAAAAACACGACCGACAACATATACGACATCGCTTCCATCACGAAAATAGCGGCTACTCTTCCGGCTGTCATGATGCTTTATGACCAGCAATATATAACACTCGACTCCCCGATTGTCCGATACTCTTACTCTCTTCGGGAAACCGACAAGCAAGATATTACCGTCAAGGAATTGTTGTTACATTCAGCCGGATTAAGGGCATCTTTTTCTTTCTTCCAGCACGCCATTGACTGGGATAAAATGCAAGGTCGGTTGTTCACGACAAAATACACGAAAACCAATACCCGCAAACTCCGAGATCGACTTTACCTGAATCCCCAATTCACGTACCGGGACAGCACGTTTAATTTCACGGGGGGCGAAGGCTATTTGGTCGTTTCCCCGCATTTCTACATTCACAAACATTTCCAAGACTCCATTCACGATTTGATTTTAAACTCCAAACTGCTCCCCCAGAAAAAATACACGTACAGTGATCTTGGATTCGTACTATTAAAAGACATCGTGGAAGAACAATCCGCCACACCTTTTGACGTTTATTGCCGGAAACATTTCTTTAAAAGACTGGGAGCCTATAACACGGACTTCAACGCTCATTTTAATCTCGACATGAAAAGAGTGGTTCCCGCCAATGAAGATGATATTTTCAGAAAATCTCAATTACACGGGTACGTGCATGACCCGATCGCAGCGCTTATGGGCGGAGTGTCCGGTAATGCCGGTTTGTTCTCCACGGCAGAAGATCTAGCCAAAATCATGAGCGTCTACCTGAACCGCGGGACATACGGGGGGGAACGTCTTATCGATTCTACGACTATTGACCTTTTCACTCAAACACAATTACCTCTCGACCAAAACAGACGGGGTCTCGGATTCGACAAACCGGAAACCTTGCCCAACAAATCAGGCCCGACCTGCAAGGAAGCCCCTTGTTCCAGTTACGGACACACGGGATTCACGGGAGCCATCGCGTGGAACGATCCGGACAACCAATTAATCTACATCTTTCTATCCAACCGGATTTACCCCAACGAATTCAACGACAAACTTATCAAAGACAATATCCGTACAAAAATTCAAGAGGTCATTTATAAAGCAATCCTGAAATAGAGTTTATAAAGTAATATTTCAAGTATTCGCATAACAAAAAGACCCCTTGGCACATTTATTGTAAATCATCGTGTACAAGGGATAAAACGCTGTAAATACTTTATGAACCTTATAAACTTTATAAACCTTAATAACTCATTTCATTACGGAAAAAATTCTGTATATTTAGAATGATTTTAAAATAGATAAACCCGTTTAAAATGACGGAAAAATAGATACTTTTGTGCCGGATAAAGAATTTAAATAGTTATCAATAAATAGACCTAATTATGAGTAATTTCTTAACATCGTCGATCGGGAAAAAGATCATTCTGAGTTTATCAGGCCTTTTTCTTATTGCGTTTTTGTGCGTCCACTTAGCACTGAATCTACTTTTGATTGTAGATAATAGTGGAGAGTTATTTAACATCGGGGCCCATTTCATGGCTACGAATCCTATCATTAAAATCGTAGAACCGATTCTTGCCATAGGATTCATTATCCATATCATCTTGGCTTCTATCCTGACTCTTCAAAACAGAGGCGCACGTCCTATCAAGTACGATCTTCGCAGACAATCAGGGAATTGTACATGGTCATCCAGAAACATGTACATCTTGGGAGGTCTGGTTTTGATCTTCTTGTTTGTTCACCTTTGGAACTTCTGGTGGAAAATCAAGTTTGCCGGAGATCCTCTCTTAACCGAGATCAACGTGGACGGTACTACCATGGAAAACACCTATGCTTTGGTTTCCGGACTATTTAAATCAAGTATCATCTACTGTTTCCTTTACATCTTGGGAGGTATTTTCTTGGGATTACACTTGACCCACGGTTTCTGGTCAGCTTTCCAATCTATCGGTTTCTGTAACCAAATTTGGAGAAAAAGACTGGAATGTTTGGCTAAAATTTTCGCTTTCATCATTGCTGCAGGTTTTAGCATCATTCCGCTTTATTTCATGCTTGGACTGGCAAACTAACCATTTTAAATTGTAGATTGTAGATTTTAAATTGCATGAATCAACGATCTAAATTTAAAATTTAAAACTTAAAATTTAAAATTACTAAGGTTATGACAGAATTAAACGCTAAAATACCAGCAGGCCCGCTAGCCCAGAAATGGTCGAATCACAAAGCCCATATCAATGTTGTGAGTCCTGCTAATAAAAGAAAACTTGATGTTATCATCGTGGGTACCGGACTTGCCGGTGGATCGGCTGCTGCCAGTCTTGCTGAACTAGGATACAATGTAACCACGTTCTGCTATCAAGATTCTCCCCGTCGTGCTCACTCTATCGCTGCACAAGGAGGTATCAATGCTGCTAAGAACTACACGAACGATAATGACTCTGTATACAGGCTATTTTATGAAACTATTAAAGGTGGTGACTACCGTGCTCGTGAGGCTAACGTGTATCGTTTGGCAGAGGTAAGTAACGCCATCATCGACCAGTGTGTCGCTCAAGGTGTACCGTTTGCTCGTGATTACGGCGGTCTTTTGGACAACCGTTCTTTCGGTGGAGCATTGGTAAGCCGTACGTTCTACGCCCGCGGTCAGACCGGACAACAATTGTTGTTAGGATGTTACGGGGCTATGAACCGTCAGATTGAAAAAGGTAAAATCAAATCATATACCCGTCACGAAGTATTGGATATCGTTATCGTGGACGGAAAAGCAAGAGGTGTTATTGCCCGTGACTTAGTTACCGGAAAGATCGAACGTTTCGGAGCTCATGCCGTGGTACTGGCTACCGGAGGATACGGTAACGTGTTCTTCTTGTCAACCAACGCAATGGGATGTAACGGTAGTGCCGCTTGGCAAGCTTACAAACGCGGTGCTATGTTCGGAAATCCTTGCTTCGTGCAGATCCACCCGACTTGTATTCCGGTACACGGAGACCAACAAAGTAAATTAACTTTGATGTCCGAGTCATTACGTAATGACGGACGTGTTTGGGTTCCGAAAAAATTGGAAGATGCCAAGAAATTACAGGCTGGTACGTTAAACCCGAACGATATTCCGGACGAAGACCGTGACTTCTACTTGGAGCGTCGTTACCCGGCATTCGGAAACTTGGTTCCGCGTGACGTGGCATCCCGTGCTGCTAAAGAAAGATGCGACGCCGGATTCGGAGTAAACAACACCGGTAAAGCCGTATTCTTGGATTTCAAATACGCTATCGACCGTTTGGGAAGACACGTCATTGAAGAACGTTACGGAAACTTGTTCCAGATGTACGAAAAGATCACTGCTGTTGACCCGTACAACAACCCGATGATGATTTACCCGGCAATCCACTACTCTATGGGAGGTCTTTGGGTTGACTACAACTTGATGACGACCATCCCGGGATTGTACGCTATCGGAGAATGTAACTTCTCTGACCACGGCGCTAACCGTTTGGGGGCATCTGCTTTGATGCAAGGTTTGGCTGACGGATATTTCGTTCTGCCGTACACGATTGGAGATTATCTCGCACACGATATTCAAACCCCGAAAATCAAAACTAACACGCCGGAGTTCGACGCCGCTGAAAAGAACGTTACCGATCACTTGCGTAGATTGTATGACATCAAGGGTACGAAATCACCGGATCACTTCCACAAAATGTTGGGACACATCATGTGGGATTACATCGGAATGGCTCGCGAGGCTGAGGGCTTGAAAAAAGCAATCAAATTAATTGCCGAGTTGAAAGAAGAATTTTACAAGGATTTGCGCGTAACCGGAGAGTTTACCGCTATGAACAACGAGCTTGAAAAAGCCGGTCGTGTGGCAGACTTCATCGACATCGCACACCTGATGGCATTGGATGCCTTGGATCGTAACGAATCCTGCGGAGGTCACTTCCGTTTGGAATCAGTTACCGAAGAAGGTGAAGCAAAACGTGATGACGAACACTACCAGTATGTTTCCGTTTGGGAATACAAGGGAGACAACAAAGAACCTGAATTACACAAGGAGGCCCTTGTATTTGAAAATATTCAGGTAGCTCAACGTTCTTATAAATAATCTTAAATGAAAAATCGTTATGGCAGATAAAATATTAAAAGAACTAACCCTAAAGATCTGGCGTCAAAAAGATGCAAAATCAAAAGGTGGGTTTGAAACTTACAAGATTCATGATATTTCAACCGGTAGCTCATTCCTTGAAATGCTTGACATTCTGAATGAACAACTGGTTAGCGAGAACAAAGAACCGGTGGCTTTCGATCACGACTGTCGCGAGGGTATCTGTGGAACCTGTAGTTTATTCATCGATGGACGCGCCCACGGACCGGATGATGACGTGACCACTTGTCAATTACACATGCGTCGTTTCGAGGATGGGGCAACCATCACGATCGAGCCGTGGCGTTGCGGGGCTTTCCCGGTAATTAAAGACTTGATCGTGGACCGTGGTGCTTACGAGAAGATTCTGCAAGCCGGTGGATACGTTTCAGTAAATACGGGTGGTGTTCCTGACGGAAATGCAATTCCAATCGGGAAACCGGCTGCCGACGAGGCTATGGACGCTGCCGCTTGTATCGGTTGTGGGGCTTGTGCCGCTACTTGTAAGAACTCTTCAGCTATGCTTTTCGTGGCTGCTAAAGTTTCCCAGTTGGCTCTTCTTCCGCAAGGAAAGATCGAAGCTGCTCGCCGTGCTAAAGCTATGGTGGCTAAAATGGACGAACTCGGATTCGGTAACTGCACCAACACGGGAGCCTGCGAATCAGAATGTCCGAAGAGCATCTCTATCGAACACATCGCTCGTTTGAACAGAGAGTTCTTGAAAGCTAAATTGAAAGACTAATTTTACTTCGTGTAATATGAAAAAGACCGCTTTATAGCGGTCTTTTTTTGCATTGTACTATCCTATTATTCATTCTCTATTTGTAAATTTGTATCATAAATCACACCGAGTTAATATGAAATTATTCTTTCGTACCATTGGAGAGGGGACTCCTCTAATTATACTTCACGGTCTATGGGGTGCATCTGAAAATTGGCTTCCCATTGCCCATTTACTAGAAGATAAATTCCAAGTCATCTTACCTGATGTCCGTAATCACGGTCAATCTCCCCATGACGAGACCATGAATTACGAGGTAATGAGTAATGATGTCATTGAACTCGTTGAAAACTTAAAACTCCCCGTACGTCCCCATATCGTGGGCCACTCAATGGGAGGAAAAATCGTGATGGCCTTATTACTGAAAAGACCAGAACTTGTGAATCGAGCCGTGGTCGTGGATATTGCCCCTGTATCCTATTCCCAACAGGACGGGGGAAGTCATAACCGGATTATTGATTTCATGGCAAATTTCGATCTTTCCCGGTTGCATAGCCGGGAAGAAGTCAAGGAAGCCATTCAACAACATTTCAGAACGGAACGTTCTCAACAATTGTTTTTGAAAAACATCAAAAAGACTGCCTCCGGTTTCGAGTGGAAAATCAACCACCGGGTGATCAGCAAGCATTTCGACGAGATCAGCGGTTGCCCGTCCTCACTGCCAAACAATACGTACGACAAAGAAATCCTATTCATTAAAGGAGAACAATCCAACCTGATCACAGGGCTAGAATGCCTGCAAAAAGAATTTCCGGCTGCCCGCCTCATCGAACTTCCACAATGTGGTCATTGGATTCATAGCGAACAGCCGGAAAAACTGGCTCAAGCAATTAAAAATTTCTTTATAGAATAATCCCAACCTGTTATCTTCCAAGCAAGCATTTATCCGTGACATACACAACAGCCTGAATACGACTCTCAGCGATCACACTATTAGAGGCCACACCAGGCTCCAACATAACCGCAGTCAAACGAAGGGTGTACTCTTTCTTTGAATCAATTTTATTCAATTTATTAATTTTCCCGATAGTACTCTCGTTAAGGGTATATTTACCATTATCATAAGAGAATAATCCACTCTCAAAATACACATCGGCTTCATTATCCTTTGAATACACCTCCATTTTATAATACACGTTTTCACCTTCAAATTTATTCCATTCAATTTCCAATTGATTAGGATATCCTGCTTTTATTGATGAAGTAAAATCAATATCCGTTAATCGCATGGATGGAAAATTATCTGCCGTAATAAATTCATCAAATTTCACGTAATCAGAGCCAATGCGACAGGAAAAACGTATTCTCCGATCTTCTACCCGGCTAATATCCGCCTCTCCTTTCCAAACATTATTATAATTTTTCAGTTTTACCGACTCATCATCCGATAACAAAGCAAGCACGTACCCCGCACGCATACTCCGGTCATTTGAAATCCGGAAACCAAGTTGGGTTTTACTTACTCCATCTACAAACTTATTTACCCAGAAAGCGTCGCCTATCAAGTTTTCAAGGTAAGATGGCTTCGTGATATACTCACGTTCTCCCCATCCATTATTCACCACCAACTTCTTGGACGTACAATTTTCCACGGTCCACGTCTCGGCATTCCCATTCTTCCAATCCACGGCAAGTATATTCTCCCCTTCATCCCGCCACGTTCCTGCCACAGAATCAATCACACCTCGCAAATCAACGCCCTTTATTTCCCCGCTCTTATCAAAACGATTTATTTCCAGCACGTTTTCATCCGAGAATGACGAATAATTTTTACTCGTAGTTCTATTGTAATACCAATCAACACCTGTCATTCGATTGACATCTAACATAAAATCTTTATCATCGTCACTACAACTACCCAACCACAAGCTCCCCACGATGAGACCTAACATTCCTAATTTCTTCATTTCACTCCGTTTTTATATCATTAACCGTAATTCTATTCGCAAAATTAATCCATAAATTATAATCCCCCATTCACAAAATTCCTATCTTTGTTCTTAGTACAATAATTATGCCTAACAAAATAATAAATCATGTTATACCCGTTAAAATTCCATCCAATTCTCAAAAAAAAGATATGGGGAGGTGAAAGACTAGCTTATAAAAGTGAAGAACACGAAGAATCCATTGGTGAAAGTTGGGAAATATCGGCCGTGGAGGACAACATCTCGGTGGTATCAAACGGAATCCTTGCTGACAACGACTTGCAAGAATTAATCGAAGTGTACATGGGAGACCTCGTCGGAGATCATATCTACGAGAAATTCGGTATCGAATTTCCCCTATTAATTAAATATATTGATGCGAATGACGATCTGTCCATCCAAGTACACCCGGATGACGAGACGGCAAAAGAACGTCATAATGCCTACGGTAAAACCGAAATGTGGTATATCGTCGATGCGGAAAAGGATGCCTCCCTCGTGTTGGGATTCAACCATGAAATTGACAAGGCGACCTATCTTCAGGCATTACACCAGAACAAACTCATGGATTTATTGAATGTCCAAAAAGTAAAGAAAGGGGAAAGTTTCTTTATTCCTGCCGGATTGGTACACGCTATTGGGAAAGGATGCCTGATCGCAGAAATTCAACAAACTTCCGACATCACGTACCGGATTTACGACTACAACCGGAAAGATGCCAACGGGAACACACGTGAACTACACACGGATTTAGCCACCGACGTGATTAATTACAGCTATCAACCACAACACCGGGTAAACTATACCCCACAGGATAATCAATCCGCAAAACTCGTGAAATGTCCCTATTTTACCACAAATTTACTCGTATTTGACCGGGACATAGAGAAAGAGTACGTTCACCTTGATTCATTTGTAATCTACATGTGCCTGCAAGGGAAATTCACCATCACAACCGGGGAATGCGAACCGGTATTGGTCAACAAGGGGGAAACCGTTCTTGTGCCCGCTTGTTTTAAAAATCTTACGCTATACCCGGATGATATAACGCAAGTTCTAGAGATATACGTGGAAGAATAAGAGTTAAAAGGCACAATATAAGTAATACTTTTATTAGTAATAACATTGTTAGTAATAAAAATATTACTTATCTTTACATTTGAATCATACTCGAAGAATCATGGAGAATAAGCCTTTTATATTTGGAGTTGCAACATCAGGCGACAATTTCACGGACCGAGAGAAAGAAACGTTACGCTTGGTATTAAATTTTCAGCATGGTGTAAATACGGTACTAATCTCACCTCGCCGCTGGGGGAAGACCTCTTTAGTACAGAAAGCGTGTAGTTTGGCACAATCAGATAAATTAAAAATCGTCTATCTCGACATTTTTTCTTGTCGCAGCGATCGAGATTTTTATGACGCATTCGCTTCCGCTATTCTCAAACAGACATCTTCAAAATTGGATGAATGGCTTGAACACGCTAAATTGTTCCTTTCCCGTATCAGTCCTAAAATTTCGATGGGGACCGATTCTATGACGGATTTTTCCATATCGCTTGAAATAAATCCCAAGAGCAACAATATCGATGAAATCTTGCAGCTCCCTGAAAAAATAGCGCAGAAAAAAGGTTGCAATATCGTCGTTTGTATCGACGAATTCCAGCAGATTGCCGAGTTCAAAGATTCCAAAACCTTCCAGAAGCGATTACGCTCTATTTGGCAATTACAAAAGTCGGTATCGTATTGTCTATTCGGTAGCAAGAAACATTTGATGAATGAACTCTTCGAAAAAAAGAGCTTTCCTTTCTATAAATTCGGGGATGCTATCTATTTGTCAAAAATCGAGACTCGGGATTGGATAGACTATATATGTAGGCGTTTCGAAGCTACAGGCAAACGAATTTCAGAAAAGTTAGCCGAAAAAATCTGCCAAATAGTAGATAATCATTCTTCATACGTGCAGCAGTTGGCATGGTTAGTATGGATTCATACGGACAAAATTGCCACGGAACAAGATTTCGAGACAGCATATCAAGATATTATCGACCAAAATACACCGCTATTCGAAAAGCAAACCGAGAGTCTTACAACTTATCAAATGAATTTTTTACGAGCAATCATAGATGGAGTTCATAGTGAGTTTACCACACAGGAGATTTTGCATAAGTACCAACTCGGCTCGTCGGCCAATGTTAGCATCGTAAAACGAGCCTTGGTAAAGAAAGAACTTATAGAAATAGAAAAACGTCAAGTGATTATTCCCGATCCCGTAATGGCCGTATGGTTGAAACGGGAGTTACGAATGTAATACGGGAAAGAAACAAAACGTGGATTACAGGACATTAAACCCACTGAATAATAATAATCTGTAAGGTTCATAAAGCTTATAAAGTGGAAATTACCTTATAACTTTATGAACCTTATAACTTTATAAACTATCTTATCGCTTCTCTGACGCGAACCAGTCTTTCTAACAATCCTTCAATCAAGTCCAGACGTAACATATTTGCCCCATCCGACTTCGCACAACGAGGATCTGCATGAGTTTCAATAAAAATACCATCGGCACCCACGGCAATTCCGGCCTTGGCTATTGTTTCTATTAATGCAGGCTGTCCCCCGGTTACCCCGGAAGCCTGATTCGGTTGTTGCAAAGAATGTGTCACATCCACAACCACCGGACATTGGCAAGCCTGTTGCATGATACTGATTCCACGGTAATCCACGATCAAGTCCTGATACCCGAACGTCGTTCCCCGTTCTGTTACCATTACCCGATCATCCCCGGATTCTCTTACCTTATCCACGGCAAATTTCATGGACTCGGGAGAAAGGAACTGACCTTTCTTGATATTCACGATCTTTCCCGTTTTAGCGGCAGCCACCAGCAAATCGGTCTGGCGACATAAGAAAGCCGGTATCTGTAATACATCCACGTACTCGGCAGCCATTTCCGCATCCCGTTCCGTGTGAATATCCGTCACCACCGGAATACCAAATTCAGCTCTCACCTTAGCTAATATCTTCAATGCCTTCTCGTCCCCGATTCCCGTGAAAGAATCCAAACGCGAGCGGTTGGCTTTCTTGAATGATCCCTTGAACACGTACGGGATTCCCAAACGATCCGTAACCTTCTTCACGTGTTCCGCAATATTTAAAGCCATCTCCTCCCCCTCGATCACGCAAGGTCCGGCCAACAAAAAAAACATCTCCTGATTTATCAACTTATCCATGATACAACTTTAGATTTATGATTTCATTCTAAATTTTAAACTCTACATTCTAAATTATCATCCCCTGTATTTTCTCCACCAAGCCTTCAAACGCTCCAGAATCTTCACTTCCTGTGCATTCTGTTGGGGTTGGTAGAACTTCTTGTCTTTCAATTCTTCCGGCAAATACGGCTGTTCCACGAAATTTCCCGGATAATCATGCGGGTACTTGTAATCCTGCCCGTAATTCAAATCTTTCATCAACTTCGTCGGGGCATTACGTAAATGTAACGGTACCGGAGAATTTCCGGTCTGTTTCACGGTTGCAATGGCCGCATCAATAGCCAGGTAAGCGGAATTACTCTTCGGAGAAGTCGCCAAGTAAATCACACATTCCGACAAAGGAATCCGAGCTTCCGGCATACCGATTTTATGCACGACCTCAAAACAAGTATTCGCGATCAAAATTGCATTCGGGTTAGCCAATCCAATATCCTCCGCCGCGGAAATAATCAAACGACGAGCTATAAACTTCGGATCCTCTCCCCCTTGCAACATACGAGCCATCCAATAAACCGCCGCATTCGGGTCTCCTCCCCGGATGGATTTGATCATGGCAGAAACTATATCATAATGCTGTTCTCCGTCCTTATCATACATCAACGGGTTCTCATGTAACTCCCGATGCACTGCCTCATTGTCAATAACAATATCCCCCTCTCCCAATCCGTTTACCACCAGCTCCAAGATATTCAACAATTTTCGGGCATCACCGCCACTATAAGAGATCATGGCCTCTTTCTCCTTCACCGTGATATTACGCTTGCTCAAGTAATAATCCTTAGCAACGGCACGGTCTATCAGGTCTTCGAGATCCTTTTTCTCTTGAGACTTTAGCACGTACACCTGACAACGGGATAAAAGCGGGGAAATCACCTCGAAGGAAGGATTTTCAGTCGTGGCCCCGATAAGCGTCACGGTACCTTTCTCCACGGCTGCCAGCAAAGAATCTTGCTGGGCCTTCGAGAATCGATGAATTTCATCGATAAACAGGATGGGATTCGGTGTATTAAAGAAACGTTGTCCCTCGGCTTTCTGAATCACTTCGCGCACATCCTTTACCCCGGAACTCACGGCACTCAACACGTAAAACGGACGTTTCAACTGTTCCGCGATAATCATCGCCAACGTCGTTTTCCCCACTCCCGGAGGCCCCCATAAAATAAAGGAAGACACAACTCCCGAATCAATCATCTTTCGTAGCACCTTGCCCGGTCCCACCAGATGTTGCTGCCCGATATAGTCTTCTAAAGACTTCGGTCTCATTCGCTCTGCCAACGGCTTATTCTCCATGTTTCTCTTCTTTCTGTCCACACAAAGATACTCAAAAATTCAGTGGAGAAAAAACATAAAAGGGAGTTCATATAAAAAGCGGGATTCACTTATCGTGCATCCCGCTTCAATATTTTATTACAGTACTATTTACAGGTCAGTATTCTTTTCCGGAAGTTCGCCATTGATTGCAGCTTTTACCACGCCAATAGCCTCTTCTAAGCCCTCGACAAACTTGTCAAAGTCTTCTTTATACAAGAACACTTTATGTTTCTCGTAGCTTGGATTACCGTTATTATCAAATTTTTTCTTGCTCTCGGTGATCGTCAAATAGTAATCATTATTACGGGTCGCCTTCACATCAAAAAAATAAGTTCTTTTCCCTGCTTTCACTGCATTGGAATAGATTTCATCTCTATCATTCGTATCCATTCCGTCGTTTTGTTCGTATCCTTCCATTGTTTCTCAATTTTATTTGACTTTGCACCTCAAATGTAGAAAAAACAAAGTAATAAATAGCCTTTTTTAATCTTTTTTTTTAACGATTCTCGTTTTTACACGGAAAAAACATCGTAAAACACCATATAAAAACGAATTTGCGGCCTTTTCTTTCTAATTTCGAATCAAAATCCCTTTTATTATTAAAATTACAATTCATTGGTTATCTTTAAAATATCACTATCGAGAATCCCGCTCGTTTCTTTGGGAAAGCGAAGTAATATTGGTATTTTTGTATATATAAAATAAACAATTATGATAGGAACCTACTTTATCATCATAGCCGTGTTAATCGGTCTGGCTTTTATAGGACTGGGAATCTCTACTTTTTTCGGTAAGAAAAAGAAATTCCCGGATACTCACATCGGGAAAAACAAAGCCATGAGGGAACGGGGCATCAGTTGTGCAGCTACGACTGATCGCAAGGAAAGAGCAAGTTATAAACCAATTGAAATAAAAAGAGGAGAATAAATAAAAAAGGGAGGTTTCAAAGCCTCCCTTTTTCATGATCATACTTTTCGTAGATTATTATTTTTTATACATTCCCAAGTCCTTCAATTCGAAGTCATTGATAAATGCAGCATATCCGGCAACCTTTGCTTGACCGTATTTCACAAAGATCTCGGCAGATTTAGCAAAACGATCACAACGTTGAGAATCAATCAACAGTAAATACCCCAAAATGATATATCCTGCCATCTCAACCAAACGACGTGCATGGAAATCTACATATTCCGATTCCCCAACAGCAGTAACTTTCGTCACGGCAGCCTCGAATGCCCCGGTCATACCTTTCAATATCTCACGAACATATTCCTGTTCCGGACGGATAGAAGCTTGCTCGTATTCCTCACGGATTTGTTTCAAGAATTGTCCCGTGGTCACACCACGAATGGCTGCTACGACCTGCAACTGAGAAGTTCCCTCATAGATATTCGTGATACGTGCATCACGAACCAAACGCTCAATCGGGTAATCCTTCATGAACCCGGAACCTCCGTGTATCTGCAAAGCGTCGTAAGCAATCTCGTTCGCATACTCGCTGGAGAACAATTTTAATAGCGGGGTGAAGATGTCAGCCAACTTCTGGTATTTCTTCATCTCCTCACGCTCTTCTTTGTTCAAGGTCCGCTCGTTAGCGATGTGCGTGTAAGCCTTGTACATATCTACAAAACGGCTCGTCTCGTAAAGCACAGAACGTGCAGCCTGTAATTTAGCCTCCATGTTGGTCAACATCTCGTATACAGCCGGGAATTCGATAATCGCTTTACCGAACTGACGTCTTTCTTGAGCATATTTCAAACCTTCACGGTAAGCGGCCTCTGCAATACCCACAGATTGAGCCCCAACACCCAAACGGGCACCGTTCATCAAAGACATCACGTACTTGATCAATCCAAGTTTACGCTCTCCAACCAATTCAGCCGGAGCATCCTTAAACACCAACTCGCAAGTCGGGGAACCCTTGATACCCAATTTATTCTCGATACGACGAACGGTCATTCCGCCGTTAGCTTTGTCATAGATAAACATGGACAAACCACGTCCGTCGTGCGTACCCTCTTCAGAACGGGCAAGTACCAATGAAATATGAGCGTCACCATTCGTAATGAAACGTTTCACACCATTCAAATACCATTTTCCATCTTTCTCGCAATAGGTCGCTTTCAATTGTACAGACTGTAAATCCGATCCTGCATCCGGTTCGGTCAAGTCCATGGCGTAAGTATCGCCTTTAGCGGCACGGGGTAAATACTGACGTTTTTGTTCCTCGTTAGCGAACTCGTGAATCGTTTCAGCACAATCCTGTAATCCCCAGATATTAGCGAAACCGCCATCACCACGGGACACCAACTCTGCTGCCATCACGTAAGGTACCATCGGGAAGTTCAACCCGTCATACTCACGCGGTAATGACATACCGTACAATCCGGCCTGAGCCAGCATATCATGATTCTGTTGAGTCCCGGGAGCGTATTTTACCCGACCGTCAATTACTTCCGGTCCCTCGTGATCCACGCCCTCGGCATTTTCAGCCAACACGTTACCACAAATATCACCCACGATCTCCAACACTCTGTCATAATTATCCATTGCATCCTCGAAATCACGCGGTGCGATCTCGCATTTCCCTGCATCCTCGAAATTGCGCTCTTTCAAAGCAACAATCTTCTGCATCAAGGGATGTCCCAAGTGGAACTTTAAATCCTCGTTATCTGTATAGAAATTTGCCATACCTTTTTTAATTTTAGATTTAGTGATTCTGTGATTTAATGATCTGCGATTCTGTGATTAAAAAATCACTTAATCGTCAATCTCTTAATCACTCAATATTATTTGCTGTTCTTCTTATAATACTGGATCATTTTGGGGATAACCACGTTCAAGTCACCCGTGATCACGTAATCGGCAAATTTATTAATCGGAGCGTTTGCATCCGTGTTAATAGCAATTACCATAGAAGACTCTTCCATCCCGGCAGTATGCTGGATCTGTCCGGAGATACCGCAAGCAATATATAATTTAGGACGAACCGTTGTTCCTGTCTGTCCGATCTGACGTTCGTGTTCGCAGAATCCGGCATCCACAGCGGCACGAGAAGCACCTACTTCCCCGCCTAAAACAGCGGCCAACTCGTATAATAAGTTAAAGTTCTCTTTAGAACCTACACCATATCCACCGGAAACAATGATCGGAGCAGCCTTGATATTCACTTTGGATTTTTCCATGTGACGCTCGATCACCTTTACCACCAAGTCGGTATCATCCAAATACTCGTCCACGTTCAATTTCTTCACTTCTCCCTGATGTTGAAGATTGAAGATTTCTTTCTTCATCACACCTTCGCGAACCGTAGCCATCTGCGGACGACATTCCGGGTTCACGATCGTGGCCACGATATTTCCTCCGAATGCCGGACGAATCTGGTATAACAAATTCTCGTATTTCTTTCCGCTCTTGGCATCGGTATACTCACCGATTTCAAGACTCGTACAGTCAGCCGTCAAACCGCTATGTAATGCAGAGGACACACGAGGACCTAAATCACGTCCCACACTGGTTGCTCCCATCAAAGCCACTTGCGGTTTCTCTGCGTCAAACAAACGTACCAACATTTTCGTGTGGGGCAACGTTGTGTAAGGAGCCAGGCGAGCATCGTCACCTACCCAAAGTACGTCCACGCCATAAGGGAATACTTGTTTTTCAACATCTTTCAGTCCTTCGCCCAAAGCGATAGCCTCCAGCTTCACGCCAAGTTTTGTTGCAAGGGCACGTCCTTTGGTCAATAATTCGAGACTCACGTCAGCAACCGTACCCTCTTCTATTTCGCAATATACAAATACACTGTTCATATCATTTAAAATTTTAGATTTTAGATTTTAGATTTTGTAAATTCCAATTGCCTCGTTTCAGAAGTTTTCAATTTAAAACTTACAATTTAAAATCTAAAATTACCCGATTGTATGGTTAGTTATCAACTCTTTCATCATGGCATCCAATTCAGCATCCGTACCGGAAAGTACTTTAGCCTCTTTAGCCTGGAACACCACACTCTCGATATTCTTTACCTTGGTTGGTGATCCGCTCAAACCGAGATCTGTCGGATTACTCTGAATATCATTCACGCTCCATTCGGTCAATTTCAAATACGGGCGTTCGTTCACCAATGCAAAATAATCCTCATTAGCATCCTGTGCCTCTTGAGTACCCTTCGCGTTCTTGTATTTCATCACGAAACGTGCGTTTCTCGGACGACAAGGAGCGGCAGAACCGTTCACGGTCACCACGCAAGGCATCGGGCAAGTAGCCACTTCAATACCTCTCTCTAAACGACGTTTGATCGTCACGATTTTCCCGTCACAACCTTGAATTTCTTCTGCATAGGTCACTTGCGGCAAAGCTAATTTCTCAGCCACCTGCGGACCTACCTGAGCGGTATCCCCGTCAATAGCTTGACGACCGCAAATAATCAGATCATATTCCAAATTGCGTAATGCGCAAGATAAAGCATAAGAAGTTGCCAACGTATCCGAACCGGCAAAAGCACGATCAGACAATAAATAACCTCCATCCGCACCCCGGTACATAGCCTCACGGATGATCTCGGCAGCACGGCCGGGTCCCATCGTCAGTACATGAACGGTTGTCCCTTCAATTGTATCTTTTAATCTTAAAGCTTGCTCTAAAGCATTTAAATCCTCAGGATTGAAGATGGCAGGTAAAGCTGCCCTGTTTACAGTTCCGTCTGCTTTCATCGCATCTTTCCCCACGTTTCTCGTATCGGGAACCTGCTTAGCAAGAACAACAATTTTTAGTCCTTTCATATTAATATCCAATTTTATGTTCCAAGTGACATGAAATATTCCTTTGATTTACAACCAGAGACATGAATCCACGCTACGGAATACTCCATATACCAAATATTTTCAACACTAATAAAATTTTAAGCGTGTAAAGATACTATTTCAACTTATAAAACCAAAATTTTAACATCAACTCTTGTCAAAATGACCATATAAACCTCTGAAATAAAATATATAACACACAGACATTTGTACTACAAGCGACTTTTGAAGTGAATTTGTTTTCTATTCTAAACAATTCCCCTAATTTTGTGTCCCGATGATTCAACACTAAAATTATTCACATTATTAAAAATATAAGAAATGAAATACGACTTAATCGTAATTGGTAGTGGTCCCGGAGGATACGTGGCTGCCATTCGTGCGTCTCAATTAGGAATGACCGTGGCCGTCGTAGAACGTGCCGAACTGGGTGGAATTTGCTTGAACTGGGGATGTATTCCCACGAAATCCCTGCTTAAATCCGCACAAGTGCTGGAATACGCCCATCACGCTGCTGATTACGGGGTAAAAATCGAGAATGCCGCACCCGATTTCGATGCCATCATCGCTCGCAGCCGGGGTGTTGCCGACAAAATGAGCAAAGGAATTCAATACTTGTTCAAGAAGAATAACATCACCGTGATCGAAGGTCATGGAAAACTGACCGCAGACAAAACCGTAGAGGTAACAAATGCCGCCGGAGAAAAGACCATTTTCGAGGCTCAACATATCGTTTTAGCCACGGGCGCCCGTTCCCGTCAGTTACCGAATATCCCTCAGGATGGAAAACGGATTATCGGTTACCGTCAAGCCTTAACTCTTGACCACAAGCCGGAATCCATGATCGTGGTAGGCTCCGGGGCAATCGGTTCCGAATTGGCATACTTCTACAACGCAATGGGTACCAAAGTATTGTTGGTTGAATTCATGCCGACCATCCTGCCGCTTGAAGACGAGGAAGTATCCAAACAAGTAGGCCGTTCTTTCAAGAAAGCCGGAATCGACGTGATGGTGAAATCTTCAGTGGAAAGCGTGGAAAGCGGAGAAGGTTTGTTGAAAGTGAACATCAAAAATAAGAAAGGCGAAATCGAAGTACACGAGGCTGAGATCGTGTTGTCCGCCGTGGGTATCGCCCCGAACGTGGAAAATATCGGTCTGGAAGAATTGAATATTGAAATGGAAAGAGGTCGTGTAAAAGTAGACGACTACTACCGCACGAACGTGGAAGGCGTTTACGCTATCGGTGACATTGTTCACGGCCCGGCATTGGCTCACGTGGCATCTGCCGAGGCTATCTGCTGCGTGGAACACATCGCGGGAGTACACACAGACCCCATCGACTATACTAACATCCCCGGATGTACCTACACGACTCCGGAAGTTGCATCCGTTGGTCTGAACGAGGCAAAAGCCTTAGAAGCCGGTTATGAAATCAAGATCGGTAAATTCCCGTTCACCGCATCAGGCAAAGCGAGCGCAGCCGGAGCAAACGAAGGATTCATCAAATTGATCTTCAACGCTGCCGACAATACCCTGCTGGGCGCTCACATGGTGGGTATGAACGTGACCGAAATGATCGCCGAGATGGTACTTGCCCGCAAGGTAAAAGCTACCGCTCATGACATCATCAAAACGGTTCACCCGCACCCGACAATGAGCGAGGCCGTGATGGAGGCTGCTGCTGCCGCTTACGACGAAGTAATCCATATTTAGTTGCAGCGCAACGTTACAGGTTACAAGTTGACAGGTTACAGGTTTAATAAAATTCAATAATAAATAAACTATGAAGAAAATACAAGTTACATTAGTTACTTTATTACTGACCGGGGCGTCGCTATGCGCCCAGACGATCGGTGAAAAAGAACTGAATGACATCAAGGGGAGTTTCCAGAAAGACGCTTCCACGAAAGCCATTCAGAACGTGTTGACCAATGACAAGAATATCCGAGATAACGCCCTTAATCGGGAGATTCAAGGAAAAATAGACCACTATTTCAAATACCGGGTAAAAGTACAGGGTATCACGGATCAGCAAAGTTCCGGACGCTGCTGGATGTTTACCTCCATGAACGTGTTACGTCCGAGTATTATCGAGAAATATAACCTCACGGGATTCGATTTCTCTCACAACTACCTTTACTTCTGGGATATGTTCGAGAAATCTAATCTTTTCCTGGAAAACATGATTGCCACGGCCAACAAGCCGATGGACGACCGGGACGTGACCTTCATGTTCCAAGCTCCCGTGGGTGACGGCGGTGTATGGAACCTCTATTACAACCTGGGAGAAAAATACGGTGTTGTACCCAAGGAAGTCATGCCGGAAACCGCTCACTCGAACAACACGAGTGCCATGGGATCATTGATCAACGAGCGTCTCCGCAAGGGTGGCTACATCATCCGGGAAATGGCCGCTCAAGGTAAAAAGATCAAAGAACTACGTGCTGAGAAAGTCTCTATTCTGAAAGACATTTACCGCATCTTGGCTCTTTGCCTAGGCGAACCGCCAACCACATTCACTTGGAGATACAAGGATAGAAACGGGGAAATCAAGGAGCTGGCAAATTACACTCCCCAACAATTCTACAAGGAGATCACACCAGCCGATTACAGCCCGAAAAATTACATCATGATCATGAACGACCCAACCCGGGAATATTATAAAGTATATGATATTCAGAACTACCGGAACACCGTCGAGGGGATCAACTGGGTATATCTGAACCTGCCGAACGAAGACATCAAAACAGCAGCCATCGCCTCTATCAAAGGCAACGAGGCCATGTATACCTCCAGCGACGTGGGCAAATATTTCAACCGTGAAACCGGAATTCTTGATCCGGAAATGTACGACTACAACTCGTTGATGGGTGTAGACTTCTCCATGGACAAGAAAACCCGTATCCTGACCCGCCAAAGCGGTTCTGCTCACGCCATGTCATTGGTTGCAGTGGATGTTGATGCGAACGGCAAACCCACGAAATGGGAATTCGAGAACAGCTGGGGTCCGCAAGCCGGACACAACGGTTACCTCACCTTCACCGACAAATGGTTTGACGAATACATCTTCCGGGTAGTTATTCACAAAAAATATTTGGGAGAAAAGGCATTGAAAGCATTAGATCAGAAACCGATCTTGCTGCCGATGTGGGACTATATGTTCTAAAAGAAATTCAAACAAAAAGCATAACGCCCGGAGATCCCTCCGGGCGTTACTTTTCAAAAACACTTACTATAAATACGGAATAAAAGAAACATATACTCCGGTGATAATAGCGGAAGTAATCACTCCCGAAATATTAGCACCCAGAGCATCTCCTAATATGAAGGATTCAGGATTTTCTTTACTGACTATTTTCTGAGCCACCTTTGCCGTGGTCGGCACGCAACTGACGGCTGCAATACCAATAACAGGATTGTAATTTCCTTTCTTGATAAAGTACATCACATAACCACCGATAATACCACCGATACCGGAGAGTAGTAATGCCAGCACACTTAAAATCAACAATTTGATAATATTGGGATCAAGTAACAAATGCGCATCGCACAAAACACCTAGTAACATTCCCAACATGAACGTTGACCCGTACAGCAATGGCCCACTCACAAAGTCATAAACATGTTTCATCCCGGACTCACGAACGGCAACCCCGATAAACAACGAGAAGAAAAGAGGGGAAGCCACGGGGAACATAAAGCACAACACGGCACAAAGAATGACGGCAAAAGCTAGTTTTACCTTGGCCCCGTATTGTTTCGGCTCCTTTCGATTGGTTATTTTAATCGCACGCAGACGTTTCGGGATCAATAACTTAACCAGATACGGATACCCTCCATACGTTAATCCCAAATACAGGTAAGCTACCACCGTAATCGGTACAAACAGATGTTTGGCAAGCACCAGAGAAGTGAACAAGACCATCGGCCCGTCAGCTCCACCTACCATGGCAACGGAGGCACTCTCTTTCAACGTTAATCCCATGGCCGACGCAATCGGTACGGTCAGAAATGTCCCAAGTTCCGCACATAAGGCCAAAAAAATACTAACAAAAGGTCTTTGGAGCAAATACCCGACATCCAACAGCGTCCCGATCCCCATAAACACGAAACAGGCTATCAACCCGTTACTAAATGTCAGGGTATATATCGGTTGCAGGAAGTCAATCTGCATCACATTCATCAACTCATCGGTATCCGTGAGCATCGGGTCCAAAAAAAGATTCCCTAATGAACCGTCAGGCATGATCAACGTTCCGCAATTAATCGCGATCATACCCAACCCCATCGGAATCATAATCATGGGTTCAAGGATACCCTTCCATCCCAAATAAATCAACAAAAAACCAATCATGACCAGCACCACCCGAGCAATGGCAAGAAACCATCCACTAGCGACCATCGTTCCAATACCTTGGAATAAATTAAGAACATCTATATTTTCCATCGCAATATAAATCTGATAAGATTATAGAAAGAATACGACCTGCCAAAATTAAACAGCGGCTCTTTTATCCGATTTCACGCCGTGAACAGTCTCTTGCAAGCGATGAGCCATATGTTGATTCTTCTCGGCAACCAAGTTCTCCCTTCCGGATTGAACCGTAACAGCCACCGTCTGACGCTGCAATTTCTTGATCCTTTTTATCTCTGCAAGTTCCTCCCTATGTAATTGACAAAAATCAAGGAGATCAGCCCAAGAAGCAATTATTTTTATAATCAAGGCAACAAAAAAACCGATAAAGAAAGTAATGATCAACATTATAAATGTGAATAAAAATAAATTAGACATAGCGATATAAGTTTAAATATGAACAACGTAAATAAAATGAATACACACCTCATCACAGCTACCCCACCGGATACCTGCACGTACACTCATAAATAAACCAGACGCTAAATAATTATTTTCCTCAATGTGTAGACAAAATACCTACACGATGATTTCACGAAACAATAATGATAATATAAATTTTTCGTATCCCAATTGGTCAACGGAACATCATAGAAAGACAACATTAAGATCGTAGATGCAAACTTCAAGTTTCGGGAAGGATTCGTCCCTCTCGGACCGGAGGAAGAAGACAGCGATGTATCATCTCTCCTTAAATTAACGGCATCCAGCCCCTCAAACGAAAAACGCCATTCATTGGCAAGCGTTTGTCTGGAATGCGAAGACAGCTCGCAAGTATGCTCCGCATCATCGGCATATTGCTCTGTAACAGTCAGCACGCTTGAGGATAACTGTCCCTTTTTGTCTGAAATTTCATTCAAACAAAAAATAGCCACAAAGCCAATTAATATGCCTATAATGAATTTTTTCATTGCGGGCACAAACTTACAATTATTCTATGTGAATTGTCAATTTTTCAGACACATTTTTTTGAGCAATTTTATTTCATCAGCTTCCGTCCGTCCATGTCCGCCAACACTCGCATTTGCTGGATGGCAATCCGGTTCAATTTCAACAAACGCTCTTGTTGAGCCATACCTTCCTGAATAAAAACGGCATTCAAATTTTCCATGTTCGAAAGGCAGATCAACTCATTGATCGTGGCATAATCCCGAATATTACCTTTCAAATCCGAATGCGCCTCCCGCCATTCGAAAGCCGTCATCCCGAACATGGCCACGTTCAGTACGTCAGCCTCATTAGCATACACTTGAGAAACCCGTGCCGGAGAAAGCTCTTCCGGGATCAGATTTTGCTTAATCGCATCCGTGTGGATATGGTAGTTGATTTTTGAAAGCTCTCGTTTGGCCGACCAACCGAGTTGAGCTTGCTCCTGTTCTTTCAGACGCTGGAATTCCTTGATTATATATAATTCAAACTCAACAGAAACCCAGCTGGCAAACTTAAACGCAATATCTTTATGCGCAAATGTTCCGCCATAACGTCCGGAACGAGAAATAATACCCATGGCATTTGTCGTCTCTATCCATTTTTTAGGCGAAAGAGTAAAAGCATTTAAACCTGCCTCTTTTTTAAACCCCTCGAATTCGAGGGGTTTAAAATTAGGATTATATAGAATTTCCCACAATCCTAAATATTCAATCGTCATCCTGTTACGCATCCAGTTTGCAATCACGATATCTGGCTCGGAGGTCTTATATTTAGCAATGTCCGTGATAGAAATATAGTCAAAATCATCCACTTTAATCACCGAAACACTCGTATTTTTTACTGTTATTTTCGCCATGATCCTTAATTTCTAATTTATATTTACAAAAATACATTATAATCTTTTCATTTCCCTTTACTCCACAAACACACCGAATCAGAAGTATCCTTTCCATCTGCCGCACGGGCAAAAACATAAACAACCAGCCCCTCCGCTTCTGCCTCTTCCGGGAAATCCACGCTCTCGTTCCAATCCTCCCCACGCATTCCTAATCGCATCACTTCACAGGAATGTGTCGATTCGTGAAGAAGTACACCATAAATCTCGTCATCCAAGAAACAATCTATAGCCTCCACAACCATTCCTTGATGCGAAAAATGCACCTTCCGGTTCTCGGCCTCCACCTTGCAAACAACTACCGGGCTGACAAGCGCACCCGCCGCCACGCGAAGTTTCGAATAATCAATAATACCCCGGTATTCCTGGGTAGCTTTCTTATAGCGGACCATTGGTTTCATGGGATTAACCTTTTCAACCGTCACGGCCGTTGTCACGTTCGCACTCGTGAACCCGTTAAAACCTTTCGGGTATTGATTTCCCGGAAATCCCAATCGAATCGCCCGAGCCATCCATCCCTTTCTACTCACCACAACAGCAAACGCCGCAGCCTGTTGCTTTTGCGACTCCGTGCTAGGTTTACGAGAAATACTCGCACCTTTACAATAATTCTTACCGTTAGCCCGCACATAGGCAACCACGTTTCCGAATTTTCCCCGCACCTGACCAATAGAGTTTACAAATTCCGCCATAATCCTTTTATTTAATTAAGACCCGCAATATACGACAATTAATTCTAAAATAAAGCTAAGTAGTAGAAAAGTTGAAATAAAAATTTATCTTCATTTTTTGAAGAATACCAGATCAATACCTTCATGAACCTTATAGATACCTTATAGAAACCTTATATGAACCTTATATATAATAAGGTTCATAAAGTATAGGTATTGTTTATTCAAAATATTATTACTACTATTGCACCGGTATTCATCAATTATTCATTTTTAAATCAGTATTGACATGGACATAACCTCTCCTCTATTTTTAGCCATACTTGCAAACGGCCCGGTTAAAGTCGACGGGTATACTTATTTCTTGTACGGAGGGAAAGTCCGGAAATGCAAATCCACCCGGGGACCCAGAAAATCCAGAACAGAGGGAGAGAAGCAAACCACGGACCGATTCACGGAAGCCCGCAAAATGTGGAAAATTTACAAACGGGCTATCGGAGACTTACTAATATGGCGAATCGCAGCCCGGGAGAGAGGGTTTTCCAAGAGCGACTCTTTATTCCATTCAACCAACGGAGGGTGCCTACTCCCGGGCAAAGGAGTATGGGCATTCAAAACTTTCCGTTTTTCTTTGGGAACACTAGAAGCCCCCGTCATCACCGGCACGGAACGCAACGGGTGGACGGTCACTTTGAACTGGGAAAACGGCATCGATTGCCCGAAAGCAAGCGCCTCGGACCAAGTGTTCGTGGGCTATTTCTACGACACGCTACGACGTTCTCCCTGTCTACTTCGTGACATACCCGCTCGCAGGGGCGACGAAAACGTAACCATAGAAATCCCCTCCGGGGATCAACCGGAAGGGACACCACTACATCTTTATTTATTTTTTGGAGATAGCGAACTCGCCCGATTTTCACCAAGCGAGTACACCCAAGTATAAAATCTACCGGGAGAACAACAGTTCCCGGTATTTCGGCAACGGCCAGATCTCGTCGTCCACGAGTAATTCCAGCTTATCCACGTGATAACGGATCTTCTCCAGATAGGGGCGAACCTTTTCCGTGTATTCCTCGGCCCGTGCCACTTCATCGGCAATCGCGTTAGCTTGTTTGCGAGCTTCCGTCATATCAGACACCATCGTCTGGATCTCCCGGATATGATAGGAAATCGTGCGGATGGCCTCAATTTGCACGTCAGCCACAGACTCGTAGTCCGGCAGGATATTCTTCAGCGCCGTCACGTTCGTCAACAGAGTATTCTGGTAAGTGATCGCGGTCGGGATAATGTGATTCAAGACGAGATCTCCCAATACACGAGATTCTATCTGCAATTTCTTCAAATAAATTTCATTCTTGATCTCGAAACGCGCTTCCAGCTCCCGTTCACTCAATATCCCGTTGTCCACGAACAACCGCTTGGCCTTCTCCGAGCAATAAGCCTTTAAAGCCGGGATACAATCCACCACCGTGGACAATCCCCGACGGGCGGCCTCTTCCCTCCATTCCTTGCTGTAACCATTCCCCTCAAAACGTACGGGTTTGGACTCGATGATGTATTTACGCAATATCTGGAAAATTGCCTCGTCTTTCTTAACGCCTTTCTCGATTAAAGCATCCGTTTCCCTTTTAAAAGCAATCAACTGCTCGGCAACAGCGGCATTCAACGCAATCATCGGTCCCCCGCAATTGGCTGACGACCCCACTGCGCGAAATTCAAAACGATTCCCGGTGAACGCAAAAGGTGACGTACGGTTACGGTCCGTGTTATCTAGCATAATTTCCGGAATTTTACCCACGTTCAATTTCAACTCGGTCTTCTCGTCCGGACTCATCTTCCGGTCGCTCACCTTCTCCACCAACTCATCAAGCACACCCGACAAGTAATTCCCCAAGAACACGGACATAATTACCGGTGGTGCCTCGTCCCCTCCCAGCCGGGCCTCGTTTCCTTGAGACACGATCGATGCTTTCAGCAAATCACCATGTTCATACACGGCCTTGATTGTCGATACCAGAAAGATCAAGAACTGCATATTCGACTTCGGATTCTTGCCCGGAGACAATAGGTTCACTCCCGTGTTCGTCAACAACGACCAGTTATTGTGTTTACCCGAACCGTTCACCCCCTTGTAGGGTTTCTCGTGCAACAGCACCCGGAAATTATGACGACGAGCCACCTTTTTCATGGTGGACATCAACAACTGATTATGATCGACAGCCAGATTCGCCTCTTCAAAAATAGGGGCACATTCGAATTGATTCGGGGCCACCTCGTTATGGCGGGTCTTGATCGGGATTCCCAGGCAATGACACTCGTATTCCAGTTCTTCCATGAAGGCCGTAACCCGTGCCGGGATGGAACCGAAATATTGATCCTCCAGCTGTTGATCCTTCGCGGAAGAATGGCCCATGAGCGTGCGACCACATAATTTCAGATCAGGGCGGGCATTATACAAAGCCTCATCCACCAGAAAATATTCCTGCTCCCATCCCAGCGTGGCAATCACTCGCTGCACGTCTTTATCGAAATACTGGCAAATATCCACCGCTGCCCGGTCGATCATGGCCAACGACTTCAACATCGGTGTTTTAAAATCAAGTGCCTCACCCGTGTAGGCCACGAATATCGTAGGAATACATAACGTGCGATTATTTATAAAAGCCGGAGACGCCGGGTCCCAGGCCGTGTAACCGCGAGCCTCGAACGTGTTACGAATTCCCCCGTTCGGGAAACTGGATGCATCGGGTTCTTGCTGGACAAGTAGTCGCCCGTCAAATGATTCGATCACGTCACCATCCGGCAATAAATCAATAAAAGAATCATGTTTCTCTGCCGTAGCACCGTTCAAGGGATGAAACCAGTGCGTGTAGTGAGTAACTCCCCGCTCAACAGCCCAAGCCTTCATCGCGGCAGCCACTTGATCAGCCAATCCTCGATCGATCGCCAATCCTTCAGACATTGCCTTTTCCAGTTTTTTATAGGCTTCGATGGAAAGATAGTGACGCATTTTATCCATTGAAAACACGTTTTCTCCAAACACGACAGAACACCTGGGACGTTCCCCGCACTCCACGGGTTTACGACGGGCAATCTCTTGTAAAGCTAAGAATCTAAATTTTGCCATAAATTTGCATTTTAAGAAGTGAACCCTATATTTTCAGGGGTCAAATATATAAAATATTATTTATTTTCAATACATACCCCTATATTTTTGACACAATCTCTCTAAAAAATCAAATTTCACGAGACACACCCCCATAAAATACACCCATGATTATTTATATTCACTTTATAATACCCGCCCCCATAAAAATAAACAATTATATACATGACTAAATAAATAAAAAAAAACGTACATTTGAAGAACATCCCCCAACAGGGAGTAAAGGCGTACAAAATAGTATTATATATGTCAGAATATTCTTCAACTTTCGGAACAAAACCGTCGGTGGAAATGCAGGAGGCTATACTGGCCGCAACCCCGAACATGATGATTATCTTTGATGAGTCATATCATCTAGTCAGCTTACTCAATCCCATCCTCGAGCATATCCCTTATCCTCCGGAAGAGATGATCGGTAAAACTTTGGAAGAACTCATTGAAGAACCGGAAAGCAAAAACTATTTTCAGGAACAACTCCAAAAGACACGGGAGGAAAAGGCTCCCCGATATTTTGACATCTATCTCCCGGTAAAAAATATCAAGTACTTTTTTGATGTTCACACTGCCCTACTCCCGAACAATCAAGTGATCGCTTTCATGCGAGACATCACCGATTACACGTTGAGAAAAACAGAGACCGAAAAATTACAGCTCTTTTTGAACCGGGTACTCGAAAGTATAGAGTTCCCCATTTCAATCAAAGACATGAACACGGAACGTTATATATTCTGGAGCGAGCGATCGGCCATATTCGGGCGTACAGCCGAAGAAATGATCGGGAACTCGGAAGAGCTGATCACAAGTGAAGAAAGAGCCCGACAAATGCAAGAATTCGACCGGAAACTGGCCGCGGGGAAAACATCTTATCAAGGAGCCGAGAAATTCATTCTCTCCGACAACTTGGAACACACGCTGTTAATCACCAAACATCTCTTCACGGAAGATAACGTGAAGTGGCTCGTGTGTACAGCATTGGATATAAGTAATATGCAAAAACAACAGGAAGAAATCAAATCCCTTACCCAAAAATTGATTCTCGCCCTGAATATCACGAAACACGCCCTTTGGATGTATGATATCGAAGAACAAGTGTTCATAACCAACTCCCTGCAATTAAAAGGCATTTACAGGGACACCCTCGAATGGGACCTGAAAATACCGATGGCTAAATTCTACAACGCCATTCACCCGGACGATCGGGAACGTGTAACGAAAGAGTTTAACAACCTTATCCGGGGAAAAGTATACCGGATAAGATTCACCTTCCGGGCGGATTTCAGACATTGCGGAAATTATAAATGGGTTGAAATTAACGCTTTGCAGAAAGAAGATGGGGCGCACAAAAACACGAACCGTCTAATAGGGACATCCTGTTCTATTGATGATTACAAAAGGCTGGAAACTTCATTGAGGGATGCCAAAGAGGAACTGGAAATCACGAATTCCTCGCTTTCCTCCGTCCTCAGCCTGGCAAACGTCCTCCCATGGGATTGCGACGTTCCATCGTTAACCTTCTCCTGTGATTACGACATCTACCATCATGAAGACGCTCTCTTTGCCATTGACGGCAAATACTACTGTAAAGTCGAAAAGTATATCAACTCGATACATCCCGACTACCGGGAACATATGCGTGACGTGTTCAATGAACTCCTAACAGGTAAACGCAAAGAATTTCACGAGGAATACCTCGTACACTGGTACAATGACCGGGAATACGAGTGGGTCAACAAGCAAGGAACCGTTTACGAATACGATAGCACGGGAAAACCGAAAACCATCATCGGGTCAAGTATCGTGATCACGGAACGTAAACAAATGGAACAAAAGCTATTACATGCCAAAGAGCAGGCCGAGGAAAGCAACCGCTTGAAATCTGCATTTTTAGCAAACATGAGTCATGAAATCCGCACTCCACTCAACTCGATCGTGGGTTTCTCTGAGATTCTCGCCATGACGGAAGATGAAACAGAAAGACAGGAATATATTAAAATCATAAAAAATAATAATAACCTGTTACTACAATTAATCAATGACATTCTCGACCTCTCTAAAATTGAGGCTGGGACGTTGGAGTTCGTGTACTCGAAAGTAGATATAAATAGCCTCATTGAAGAAATCGCCCAAGCGACCCTGCTTAAAATGATAAATCCCGATGTCACGTTCAGCGTGGAAGAACGTTTGCCACAGTGCATTATCAGAACAGAACGAAATCGCATATTCCAAGTTATAAACAACTTCATCACGAATGCCATCAAGTTTACTCACCAAGGGAGCATAAAACTAGGTTACAGACTCTCGTCACCCGGCACACTCTATTTTTACGTCTCGGACACGGGTTGCGGGATTGCACCCGATAAAAAAGAGAAAGTATTCGGCCGCTTTATCAAACTGAATAATTTTGCCCAGGGAACGGGACTGGGATTAGCCATCAGTGAAACAATTATCTCGAAACTAGGAGGAAAAATAGGCGTCAATTCAGAGGAAGGCAAAGGTTCCACTTTTTGGTTCACCTTGCCGTATGTTCCACTGAAATAAATTTTATTACCTTTGGGGAATAAAGAAAACGATTAATCATGAAGAAAATTGCCGCCATTCACGACCTGTCTGGCTACGGAAGAGCTTCATTGACCGTGGCCATCCCCATACTGACACACATGGGATTCCAGGTTTGCCCCCTTCCCACCGCCATACTATCCGCCCATAGCGAATACAAGGATTTCCGCTCGCTGGATCTGACCGATTACATGGAAAGTTTTATCTCTCACTGGAAAGAGTTACAACTCCAATTTGACGCCATTTACACGGGCTACCTGGCCTCCGTGAAACAGATGGGCATCGTCAGTGATTTCTTCGCACATTTCAAGAATGACCAAAATTTCATTCTCGTCGATCCCGTACTAGGAGACCACGGGGAATTATATTCCAGCATGACACCCGACATGGTGGAAGGAATGCGGAAACTTTGTTCCCAAGCCAAGGTGATCACCCCGAACTTGACGGAAGCAGCCTTTCTGCTCGGGCATAACCCACAACAAGAGATCTCCGTGGAAACCGCGATACAATGGTGCAAACAGTTGAGCGAACTCGGCCCGGAACACGTGATTATCACCTCCGCACCCGGAAGCAATGCTCAAAACGTGGCCACTCTCGCTTATAACCGCTTGGATCACCGGACTTGGAGAGTACTATGTGACTACATCCCGGCCTCATATCCCGGCACGGGCGACGCTTTCGCCAGCGTGATCACGGGATGTATGCTCAATGGAGACAGTCTCCCGGAAGCCCTCGACCGGGCCGTACACTTTATCAATATGGGAATTAAAGCCACCTTCGGCTACGCTCATAATCCCCTCGACGGCATGAATCAAGAAAAAGTACTCCACTACCTCAACGAACCATTACCTTATTACAAGTATGAACTCGTCGAGACAATTGAAAATTGAAAATGGAGAATTGAAAATAATATTTAAACTTATTACATGATTAAAGCTATCATTATTGATCTGGATGGAACCACACTTCCCCGCAACTGGCACCAGATAAGCGAGGAAAACCGGGTTGCACTGGAAGAGGCGGGCCAACAAGGCGTGATTCGCATCCTAGCCACGGGGCGTTCCGTATTCTCTCTCAACAACACGCTACCCGAGGGCCTTCCGGTGGATTATATGGTATTTTCTTCCGGGGCCGGCATCATGCACTGGGATGACAAAGAGATTCTTCTCACCCGGGAATTATCGGCCGAAGAAACACTAGACATCGCTACCCACCTCTGGAAATACGATATAAATTTTACTATACAGCAAAGAATTCCCGACAACCATCATTTTTATTACCGGAATATCTCCTCTCTTCACGAAGATTTCCGACGCCGTATCGAAAATTATCCCGGCTTGGGAATCCCTATCTCTTCAATCGACGAGATACAGGGCGGGGCCACTCAATTTCTTGTTATCCTAGACGCACAACAACTTCAACTTCACGGTGATATTCAACAAAAATTATCAACCTACTCCGTGATCCGTTCCACGTCCCCCATCGACAACCAAGCCATCTGGACCGAAGTTTTCGCTCCCGATGTCAATAAAGGTACGTCTTGCCAGTTACTCCTTGATCAGCTAGGTATTCATTACGATGAATGTGCCGGACTCGGGAATGACTATAACGACCTTGATTTTCTCAAACGTTGCGGTCACCCGTTCATCGTGTCCAATGCCCCGAAACCACTACGGGATCAATTCGATAACATGCCCGCGGACGAAGATAACGGACTCGCCGTTTTCATCCGGCACGCTCTAAACTTGTAAACATGATTTATAAACCGAACTTCTTTGTCATCACCGGGGGACCCGGTGTTGGCAAAACGACCTTACTAGAGGCATTGGCCAAACAAGGTTTTCCGTATGTTCCCGAAGTAGCCCGGGAGATTATCCGGGAACAAACCTCCCGAAACGGAGATGCCCTCCCTTGGGCAAACATTCCCGCTTATACCCAACTTATGCTTTCCCGCTCCGTGGAATCATTCAAACAGCACCAAAAACAGGAATCTGTTCTTTTCTTCGACCGGGGTATCCCCGACACCCTCGCTTACGTACACCTCACCCATCAATCCCCATCTCCCGAACTCCAACATGCCGTTCAAGATTTCCGCTACAATCCGCAGGTATTCATTCTTCCCCCTTGGCCCGAGATCTACGAAACCGATTCCGAACGCAAACAAACCTACCAAGAAGCCGTCGAAACCTACGATGTTATGCTCGTCACCTACCAACAACTTGATTACTCGCCCATAATCGTGCCTAAAGGGACACCAGAAGAGCGTGCAAATTTTGTAATCAACACACTTAAACAACATATCCCCGATCGTCCATGATGATCTCGTCAACGGGAAAAACGAAAGATGGTGTTAACCGAAATAATTACTCTGTATCAACAACCTCCGTTCTATAAATATTTACAATCGGACGAGGACAATTTCAGTTGACTACAAATTGTAGTCAACTCATGACCTTCCTTTTCGAGACGAGTTTTTAATACATTCCTGTGTTTCCTTGGATTAGACCTATCTGTTAACACCTTAATTATAGAAAATATTTTCTATAAATTACCATCTATTTAGCAAGCATTTTGCAATAACAAAAATTAATCTCTTTATAAATCAAAAAGGGGCTGTCCAAAAAGTCATTTTTCAACAACTACCCCCTCCAACTCCCCCTGTGTAAGGGGGAGTTGGAGGGGGTAGTTGTTGAAAAATGACTTTTTGGACAGCTCCTCCTGCATATAGTTCCGTCTCTTTCTCTTAAATCACCCCTTTGGCAGCAAGCAATCCTGCCATCTGTTGTTGCAACTTCACGGCCTCTTCTCTCGCTCTCACGGCAAAATTCTCGGTCTTATCCGCAAAAATAATCCCACGAGAAGAGTTCACGATCAACCCACAATGGGAGTTCATACCGTATTTTGCGACCTCTTCCAAACTACCACCTTGCGCTCCCACTCCCGGAACCAGCAAGAAGTGATTCGGGACGATCTCACGGATACCGCTCAACATTTCCGCTTTCGTGGCCCCCACGACATACATCATGTTCTGGTCATTTCCCCACTCCTGAGATTTACGCAAAACCCGTTCATACAATTTCACGCCATTCTCTTCAAAGAATTGGAAATCAAAAGCTCCTTTATTAGAGGTCAATGCCAACAGGATCACCCATTTGCCCTCGTATTTCAGAAACGGGGTCACGGAATCCTCTCCCATATAAGGAGCCACCGTGATAGAATCAAATTCCATAGTCTCCAAGAAAGCACGGGCGTACATCTCGGATGTATTTCCAATGTCCCCGCGTTTAGCATCGGCAATCAAGAAGATCTCAGGATATTTTGATTTGATGTATTTCACCGTTTTCTCCAACGTGATCCACCCGGAAACCCCGTTACTCTCGTAAAATGCGATATTAGGTTTATAGGCAATTGCCACGTCTGCCGTCGCATCCACGATAGCTTTATTAAACTCGTACACGGGATCCTCCGCTCCCATCAGGTGTTGAGGTAATTTCTTTATATCTGAATCCAAGCCCACGCAAAGGAAGGACTTTTTATTTTTTACCTGTTCAAATAACTCGTTATAAGTCATACCTTCTAACTTTTATCTTTTAGTTTTTAACTTTTATCTTTAAAATCCGCTTTCCTTCAATTTTTCCGTGTTCTCCTCGATCTGCAATTTCTCGATAATCTCGCCCAACTCGCCATCCATAACGGCAGCCAAGTTATAAAGCGTCAGATTGATACGATGATCAGTCACACGTCCTTGCGGATAATTGTAAGTACGAATCTTGGCGGAACGGTCACCTGTGGAAACCATTGTTTTCCGTTTTGTAGCTATCTCGTCTAAATACTTCTGATGCTCGATCGCGTAAATACGAGAACGCAACTCGGTCATTGCCTTTGCCAAATTCTTCAACTGCGACTTCTCGTCCTGACAAGTCACCACGATACCCGTGGGAATATGCGTCAAACGGATAGCGGAATACGTCGTGTTCACGGACTGCCCCCCGGGACCGGAAGAACAATAGGTATCTTTCCGAATATCTGCCGGATTCAACACCACATCCACTTCTTCTGCCTCCGGCAGTACAGCCACCGTGGCCGCAGAGGTATGAACCCGTCCTTGAGTCTCTGTTGCCGGAACACGCTGTACGCGGTGTACTCCCGACTCGTATTTCATAATCCCGTAAACACCGTCACCCGTGATGTTCGCCACAATTTCCTTGTATCCCCCAGAAGTTCCTTCACTGTAATTGGTTATTTCTATTTTCCAACGTTTGGACTCGCAAAATTTCGTATACATACGGAACAAATCCCCCGCGAAAAGACTGGCCTCGTCACCCCCGGTTCCAGCACGAATTTCAAGAATCACGTTCTTTGAATCCTCCGGATCAGCCGGCACCAACAACATCTTCACCTTCGACTCCAATTCGGGAATTTTGGCATCCAGCTCCTCGAGCTCCATCTCTGCCATCTCTTTCAGCTCCTTATCGGTCTCCGTGTTCAATATTTCCTGAGCCTCATCGTAAGAACTCACCGCACGTTTCAACTCGTCTCCCGCCTCCACGATCTGTTCCAGATCACGATACTCTTTATTCAACTTCACAAAACGATTCATGTCCTGTATCACCTCCGGGTCGGTTATCAACTGCCCGATCTCACGGAAACGAATATAAAATGTCTCTAATTTCTCTAATAGGGAATTGTCGCTCATATATATATCTAAATTATAATCGAACGCGAATTTAATAAATTATCCATTGATATTACAAATCTTCGATCAATTGCTCGACAACTTCCTTTAAAGGAGTTAAATGCTTATTGATTACTCCACACTTCGCTCCCGTATGACATTTATTGAATCCAGTATCTGTTTCAATTTATCTATAATCTCTTCCTTAAGCGTAGAGTCCATCTTTTTCGATTCTTTTTATTAACAATTCCCGAAGTCCCTCACGCAGGCGCAACAAATCAACCTTACAGCCACAGATTTGTTGAAGAGCATCCCGAATATCATGCATAGTATAAAAATCAGGCTCTTCCAACTCGACAAAAACATCCAAGTCACTATCATCCCGATGTTCTCCACGAGCCACAGAACCAAAGATTCCGATAGAACGAATGCCATATTTTGCAGCAAACTTTTCTTTAAACAGTCGTAAATCTGCCAAATATTCTTCTTTTGTCTTCATATATTGCCTTTTCCTATTCGTTTTTACAAAGATATGAAAAACAATCAAATATCCATCATTCATTTTTACATACGACAAAGACAAAGAAGAGGGGCAGCTCGATAAACGAACTGCCCCGGATCAATTTCAGACGTCATACTCTGAACACAAACTAGAAAACATACACTATAGTTTGTCCTTCAACGCATTGTTTAATTTGATAAGAAGAGCCTGATAATGTACTTTCGCGTTTCCGGACATTCCTCCTATTTTACTTCTTAATAAATTCCGGGATTTCACGGCCATATCCTGCAAATAGGCCTTGGAATCGTCAATTGCCGTCGTGGCAACCGTTCTCTGCCAACCGTAACCGGGAGTTCCGAACTGATCGGCCACCATATTTGAGGCCACGTATCCCCGGCCATATTCTTCATCAACCGCACGGAACTGGTCTGCAAAACGACTGATCAAACCACTCTCATCCAACCCGTAAGCCACGATCTCGTCAACAGAAGGTGCAAAACCGAAAGGAGAGGCACTTTTCTTGGCACCGCCATCACTCAATGATGCACAGACCATATCCACCATCGTGTTTTGCAAAATCTTGTCTCCCTCTGTCAATGCCTTCCCTTGTAACAAGTTACTCCACGTGCCATTATACAGGTCCGTCATAAACTCATTAATCGAGTAAGGAGAGGATGCCACGTGAGAAGAAAGAATCACGTTACCAATCAATCCCTGAATATCCCCGGCCACTCGACTCCGAACGATTGCACTCCCGTCAACACTTAACGGGAAGTGAGCCTTCAATTCCGCGTTATTCAACCAATCCATAGATTTGAACTGTTTTAACACCCACGCCATCGATGCTTTCTGACGAGCTTTCGGCACAGCCTCATAACGCTTACCCGGAGTACCCTCTTTCACTTCTGTCAGATAGATTCCACCGATATTATACATCACGTTCCTCAGATAGCGATAATATTGTGTCATAATCTGGCCGTACAGCGTCTGGCGATGAGAATAATCCGGATCATCATTAATCCATCCTTGCAAGTTGGAAAGAATATACTTCAGATTCTTCACACCATATTCGCTGGCTTTCATCGGGTCATCACCCAAGTCTTCCTCGATAGCACTCGGGTCATAACGAGTCTGTATCTGTTGGCGACCATAACGATAAATCGGGTCTCCCGCATGTTCGTCCACCCATTGTTCCACGATAGGTTGTTCCTCCCACTCGTCTCTCGTTCCGGGAATATATTGATAATTCCATTTAATCAAGAACTCGTCATAAACACCCAAATTCGGGGGAGTCAATTTCACGCCCTTATCCCCGGGTTGCGCCACGTAATTGAAACGAGCGTAATCCATGATACAAGGTGTCGTTCCGTATTTTTGAGTAAACGATGCAGAACGCAACGAATCAACCGGGAAAGCTGCCGAAGAGGCCATGTTGTGCATGAATCCCAAGCAATGCCCTACTTCGTGTGCCACCACGTAGATCAAAGAGGCTTTCACCACGTCATCCGGTAATTTCTTACCTCTCACGGAAGGATCAAGCTGGGCGGTCTGCACGAAACGCCAGTTGTTGATCAACTGGATGATATTACCGTAAACCAACACGGAGGCATTAATAATCTCACCCGTCGTCGGGTCTGTCCAAGAGGGTCCCATTGCATTAGCCGTGGAATTAGCCACGTAACGAATACAGGAATATTTCAAGTTATCCGGGTCAAAATCGGGATCATCCTTCGGGAAATCCTTCGCAACCATCACGTTTTTAAAACCGATTTTCTCGAAAGCGGCGTTCCAGGTAGTCACCGCCTGACGAATCGGTTCTTTCCACAATTCCGGGAAAGCGTCATCCACGTAAAACACAATCTGTTTCACGGGCTCCACCAGCTCGCCCCGTTTGTAAGCCTCCACGTCCTTCGGTTCCAATCTCCAGCGATGAGCCACGGAATAATTCCCGATTTCATCCTCCTTCGTGATAGAAAGACGGGTTTTCGTACTGTTGAAAATCCCCACGCGGGAATCCGAGATTCGGGGAATCATCTTATCTTCCGGCAAAAGCAAGATCGAACGGGTCACCGTGGCCGTGAAAGGATAATCATCCATCAATTTCATCATACCCATCACGCTCAACGACACCCCGTAAGACATCACCGTCTTCACGCTCAGGTTATCATCGAAAGCCTTGATCTCGTCCAAGTAAGATGCCTCTTTTTTAAAAGAAGAAGAGATTTTCACCATTCCCCCCATCATGGCATCCGCAAAAAAACTCAAATCTTTCACGTTTGTTGTGAACAGCGTGGTCATGTCAATCACCACGGCTGTACTGTCCGGGTTATACGCCTTGACGTCATAGGCATACAGGATCGGGTCACCATACACGTTATTCATCGCCTTTTGCAAATTATCGGTCGTCACGCCCGTTGACACGTAACGCAGGAAAATAGAACTGTCCCGTTTCGTGAATTTCAGATGCAAGGGATTATTCGCCTTGTAACCGATGTCACAAAATTCCGGAGAAGTCACGTTCGTCACGGTTGACGCCAATAATATTTCACGATCCATGTACTTCAAGGGTATCTCGAAATACAATTTACTGCCTACTTTATGCAACGTGATAAAATCACTTTTTGAAGTCTCCACGTTCTTCCCCTTCAATAACTTCTCGTAAGGACTTACTTTCTTAGGGGCCGGCAGAGTTGCCGTGGCGGTTCCTTTTTTCTTTTTCTTCTTACTCGCCGCATACAGGTCTGACGACAACGGCATGACAATAATCATTGCCAACAATACAATCATCCATTTTTTCATACATACTGTTTTAAATAATTCGTGTTTCATAAAACACCTTTTTCTTGTTATAGACTAAAAAAGTCAAAACGGTTGACAAGAAGAGTCTCTTTTTCAATTAAAAAAAGACGACACTTTTTCCTTCAATGCCTCACCTCTCAAGTCCATGGCCACGATCCGGCCTTCTTTATCCAACAAATACATTTTCGGAATTCCCGTCACGTTGTAAATTTTCGCCACCGGACATTCCCATCCCTTTAAAGAAGAGACGTGTATCCAAGGTAGGTCGTGCTTTTCAATGGCATTCACCCACGCATCTTTCTTGTTATCCAATGACACACCATATATCTCGAACCCTTTGTCCTTATATTGCTCATAAACAGCTTTCACATTCGGCACTTCCGCCAAACACGGCCCACACCAAGATGCCCAGAAATCTAACAGCACATACTTGCCTCTCAATGAAGATAACTTAACATGTTTTCCATCCGGAGCCATCAAATCAATATCGGGGGCTATCCCTCCCACGTTAATCGAGCGCAAACTTGTCATTTTTTCCTTGAGTAACTGTCCCGGATAGGAAGCTTTCACTTCCGGGGTCAGGTTGTTATAGTAGCGCTCCACGTCTTCAAAAGGATATTCCCTAGCAATGAAGTCCCCGATCACATACGTGATCGCCAGACTATTATTATTCGAATCCACGAAATTCTTAATCCTTTCATCAACCGCTCTTTTCATCATCTCCACCGCTTTATACGTGGAATCCAGTTTCACGGAATCATCTTTTACCTGTACCATGGCAAACATACCCCCCAAGCCGACCATACTTTTACTCATTGAAAGTCCCCGAGCCATCTCGAAAACTTTCTGCTCATGACTTCCCTGGATTGCCATTTTGTAAGCATCAATTTTATCCCCATTCTTATTCGTCATCTGGGTGGCCACAACCTCGATCGGTTCCCCATCCAACAAAATCTCCTGCTCATTTTTCTCAAGTGCTAGTAAATATTTCTCAACCTGCGGAATATCCCCCGTCATTTTAAACTGATTATCTTTCACAACTGCGGAATCTATAATCTGGAATTGCTTTTCCCTAGTTTCCTTTTTCAGATACACGACCTTTCCATTTCCATTCTCCCATGTTCCCGAAATCGTGTAAGTCTTTTTTTGGTCACATCCCATAACTAGTAAAATAATGGCACATAACCCATAACATACATTTTTTATCATACTTCTATCTTTTTAATATAACATCATTTCTTGTCCTTATCCGCCCCAAATAATTTTCTCATGGCAGCTTTCTTTTCCTCTTCCAACTGTTCGTATTTCTTCCGGGCATCCACGGCCTTATCCTTTTGTCCAAGTCTCGTGTAAAGCGTGGCGATCAAATCATAATAATTCTGTTTCACCAGATCACTCTTCACTTGATCTTCTTTCTCCTGTTGTTTGCCGATCACGTCCAATATGGAATTTAAAACTTTCTTATCCTTGGTCCGTTCCGTGATATACATATAGGTATCTCCCCGAAAATCATTCTCGTAATTCAATAGATTCAAACCATCGGCAAACATGATCCAACTATACATACCCTCCACGTCTCCAGCCAAACGACAATCATTAATTCTCAACTTACACAAGAGCATTGGAAAACGTTTTACGGTATTCTGAATCAACATACCCCGGAGAATATCTGCTTTCTCTGCCATCATTTTCAACGTGTCAGGATCAGTCGTACTCGTGGTGACTCTTATAATTTCCTTCACGGCTCTCCCCATTCCATCTGCTAACTGACGTTCCAAATCGTAACGATTTACATCCATACGATACTGGTATTTCTCAATCTCCTTGAAAACATATTGATAGGCTTCCGAGTAAGGATCAGTAATATATTTTCCCACTAGATTCCAAATCTCTTTATCCTTTAGTTTCTCCATCGGGATCGTCGCAATAAACTCAGAAATAATCGTTGGGATATTCTCTCTTTTAAAAGCCCCGTTCAAGGCTGCCACGTAATCACGAACCGTTTCAAAATCACGAGCTCCAGCCTCGTACTTTTTCTGCAAGGCCGGTAATGATTTCCCCTCCATTCCCGCTTTCATTCCGGCAATCAAGTTCTCCGCCTTTTGGTAACCAGCCATTTGATGCACAACATTTCCATCGCCATCAAGTAATAATAAAGTCGGAAAACCAATGATATACTCCTTGTATTTTTCACGTAACATTTTCCCATCACCTTTCTCCATATCATACTTCACGTTCACGAAATGGGTATTGAAAAAATCACCCACCTGTTTCTGCGGGAAAACATCCTGCGCCAACCCTTTACAAGGGCCGCACCACACCGTGTAACAATCCATGAATATCAGCTGATTTTGCTCTTTCGCTCGCTGTAAAACCTTGCTCCACGGTTCATTATCCATGAACTCGATACCCTGTCCGAAAACGCCGTTTCCTAACACCACAAGCATACAAATGATTAACAATCTTTTCATACAATACCATTTTTCGTGTTACTTCATCCCAATTTTCTCGTGAAGATCATTCATTCTCTGACGATATTCATCATCAATCTGAGCTTGAGTTTTCTCATCTTTAAACATCTTCTTCATATCTACCAACCGAAGTTTATAATACTCATCAAATTTCTTCGCACACGCCTCACTCTTTTTCTTATCCCCCAAACGATAATACCCGATAGCCAAAATATCGTAAGCGTTTTCAGTAAAAAGAGTAACTTTGCCATTACTTCTTTCATCCGCAACATCCTGTTTCTCTTGCATAATTGTCAGGTACTTCCGGATAATCTCTTTTTGAGTCTTGGCGTCAGCGTGCTCAATCATGTATTTGTACATATCCGGTCGGAAAGAATACTCGTCTCTTGTAGCCTGTAAAGTCTTATCAGCCTCTAGTATCGCATCAAGAGCCAGAATATCTCCATTCATCCGTATATCATTAATAGCAAGCTTGGCATTCAATTCACCAAAACCTTTCACGGACGCTCCCTGTAATAATTTTTTCAACTTTTCTTCTTTCGTTTTCATCAAAGCTAAAGTGTCTGCATTAGTATACGCAAGCGTTACATTCACGATCTCACGCACGGCATCCGACATAGCCCTCTGTAAACGAGATTCAATATCATACCGATTTATTTTAAGCCGGTATTGGAGCTTATCCAGATTTTTAAGAACATACCCGTACCGCGTAGAATAAGCATCATTTAAATAAGGTAAATACAATTCCAGCAACTCTTTATTCATCAATGAGTCCAACGGCATAGATTCAATATAGTCTCTCACGATTTTCTCTTTTGTACCTTGATCATACGCCACGTCAAGTGCTTTACAATAATCCTTGATCAATTCCAAAGAACGTTCTCCCGCCTCATACCTTTTTTGAAATACAGCCAACGTCTTTCCATCCAACCCGTCCTGCAAAGCCGCAATAAGAGCATCCGGTTCCGTGTATCCCACGACTTTATGAACGATACTTTCATCGGCAGGATTGATCACCAACATCGTCGGGAATCCCGGAATGTTATCCTTGTACTTCTTGTACAACATAATCCCCTCTCCCTTTTCCATATCGTACTTGCAACACACGAAGTTAGAATTCAAAAACTCCCCGACTTTCGGTTGCGGGAATACGTTTTGTGCCAATCCCTTACATGGACCACACCAAGAGGTGTAGCAATCCATAAAAATATACTTTCCCTGTTCTTGTGCCGTTTTCAAGACATCACTCCATTTTTTCCCCTCTAAAAACTCAGTACCCTGTCCAAAAACAGTACACCTAAGCACGATAAGTATGCTAACGAGCAACAATTTTTTCATACAATATAATTTTATAATGATCTTCTTCATGGTTCCGTGACCGAGTCCGGTCACGGAACCTACGTTTATTTATTCCGTGGCCTCTGGTAACGTAATACCAAAGTTCTCAAGGAAGTACTCTTTTACCAATTCTACTTTTCTCTTCACATCTGCATTCTTTGCATAATATGTTTCTTTCTCCGAAGGTTTCTTGAAAGCAATAAATGCCACGTAATCTCCAAAATCTTGTGCATAACTTGTCGTGTACATATTGCGCCCATTAGCATTATATTTTCCTCTCCTTCCAAATTTCAATATAGCATATGTCGCAACCATATCCGTCGTGGCTGCCACGTATTGATACGTGATAACAGTCCCGTTACTTAGAATTGAACTCGGATTATACCCGGCATCACTGATAATCGCAAAATCTGTTGGATAAGGCCAAACAGCAAGCATCCGTTCCACAAATATCGAAATCCAAGCATCACGTAACTCGTCTTTATCTAATTCATCAAACTGTTCTCCCACTCGCCCGATGATCAACTTACTATTCACAGCATGACCATTCCAATCACTATATAACCCCATCAAAGTATCTGTTAAATAGATATTTAAAGGGACATATTTTTGACAGAATTCTGTCGGAAAAATAGAAAGAACTTTTTCCTCTATAAAGTCTAACACGTCAACAACTTTATCCGCTTTAGCAGGAGAATAAGACGGCGTTGAGAAATGTGTTGACCAATCATAAGTAAACTCCTCTTTTGTAAATTCATAATGAATGAAACATCCATAATTTTCATACATTTTTTTAATCTTCGAATCAACAGGGGTCTTATCCGTCAATTCTGGCTGAGAAGGAACATCCAGTTTTATATCAGAATCATCGTTATCCACACAAGATACAGATATAAAACACAACAACATAAAAATGATTATATTTTTCATATCGTACTTTTTAATTCATTATTCAGGAAGTCTTATCGGACGAGCATTATTTAATGCCGAATTAAATTCTCTCTCCAATTGAGGGAAATTAATCACATAAGCCGGATCTTTTTCTTTCAACTTGTATACTTCTCCACCCATCCACGTATGCGACAAGGCTGGTTGTCCGGTTCTACGTAAATCCCACCACCGATGATGCTCTTCAAAACAAAGTTCCCTTCTACGTTCATCCCATACGAATTTTATCAACGCATCCACGGAAGCAAAATCACCGCTATTCAAACTCGTATAAGGTTTAATCCGGTGAGACCGCAATGCATTTAAATATTCCAACACCTTATCTATTTCCGGATTTGTCTTACGAGCATACGCCTCTGCAAGAGAGATATACACTTCCCCTGTTCTAAAACTACTCTGATAATCTTCCCCAACAATATTATAATGATCATATTTTATCGGTACATACGGATAATAACTTGCAGAAGGAGCTATGATCCAATACGTGAAACGTTTGTCTCCTTCAATCACGTTCCCTCCTTCCGTTTCAACAATTTGGTAATCAAACATGGACACGATCGAATTAGAAGCAGCAGAAGATATACTGATACAATCCCCAGCTAAAATTCCACCGACATAGAAAACATCATAATGAGATTCTTTTTCTCCATTATCATATAGCCACACTATTTCCGGATTATTAGCCGGATAAATAAATTTATCTTGAAAATTAGATGAGGAGGGAGAACTTGTTCCCGTCGATACCGGTTTATCCGTAATATCATACAACGAACTATTAATTTTCAAAACTTTTTCACCATACTCAATAACGAGATCAAAATCTTCCATAAACAAAGCTACTCGCACTCCTAATATCAACGCCGCTCCATAGTTAATCTCATATATTCCAGATATATTAGCTTTCTCTAAAGAACTTATAGCCTCCTCGACATCTGATTTTATCCTTCCCCATACTTCTTCCATCGTTGCCCGGGGAAATTTTTCCATTGTCGGAGTCGGGTCTAATACTAAAGGAACACAAGGATCTGTCGCTTGGGCCTCATTATATGCCTGTGCATAAAAATTAGCTAACAAAAAATATCCAAAAGCACGAGTAAAATGAGCTTGTCCCGATAAAATCTTCTTTTCCGCATCCGTTCCTTCCATCTCATCCAACGCACTTATACAAGTGTTCGCCACCAGAATTTGTTTGTAGAGATACTGGTAACATCGATCTGTCATCACGTCATTCTCAATTTCAGTTTCCCATTTATAAGAATCCCCGTAACTTTCAAAATTAGAATCTCCAAAACCTCCCCATGATCCCCCGGCAACAGCATCAAAATACTCGACATCATCTGTCATGTACAATGCAAAAACACTTTTTGCCAAGAATTCCTTAAAATAGCCTTCGCCCTGTAATAATTCTTTGTAATGCTCCACGGTCTTGGGAACTATCAAATCCTGAGAAGTCGTCTCCAAGAAGTCATCACAACTAATCGCCATTGTCATTAGTATGACTACTAAAATATATTTACATATCGCTTTCATCATAGTTTCCTTTTAAAATGTTACATTTAGCCCTAAAGAATAAGTTCTTGGTATAGGAGTATTGGAATCACCCGACTCCGGATCGCGTCCCCTCCATTCTTTCGCGGCAATTTGGAATAAATTGGTTGCCTGGAAATTAAAAGATATATCTTGTATCTTTATTTTTTCCAAGATCTTCGTCGGAATACGATACATCAAACTAAGATTTCTCAAACGGACATTATCAATCTTGGCAACTCGAACATCAGTCTTATCATATAACTGTGTTCCATAATAAACAGACCCTCGACCATCCAATGCACTCTTCTGATTTAACTGGTTATAAGTCCTATTATCATATAGAGCCGGGAATATTGTAGAATTCTCATCTCCCGGATTGTTCCACCGATGTTTTAATTCCTTCGTCACATTGATCAACGGATCAAATATTTTATAATATTCTTGTCGATAAATATTCGGTAAACGTCTATGGGCCCCCAAAGTATAGGTAAATCCTAAATCAATCCGGAAGTTTTTATATCGGAAATTAAGTCCTAAACTACCACTTGTTGTCGGGTCCAAGCAACCTGATTTCACCAAATCGATTTCTTCTTCATAAAGAGCATAATGAGGATACTTTACTCCATCCACTTCCGAATAGTTCTTGCCATCTTTATCGTAAAATGTCGGGTAACCTGTTTCCCCGTTCAACCCGGCAAAACGATAAGAATAAAACGTTCCCATGGGTTTACCTTCTATCAAAGCTGAACCGTTCAACATTTCCGAATTTGTAATATCACTGTCACTATTAGCTGATACTAACTCGTTCTTATTGTAAGAATAAACAAAATTCACACTAAAGGCATAATCTGCCGTTCGTATAGGATAAAATCTGAACGTTAACTCACAACCACTATTATCAATCCTTCCCCCATTAATTTTAACCGTACTTAATCCCATGGATTGAGATACTTTTTTACTCATAATCATATCTTCACCCTTCTTGAAATAGTAGTTAAATTCTCCCTGTATCCGATCTTTCAATAAAGCAATTTCCAAACCCAGATTATAAGATGTTGTCTTTTCCCAACGTAAATCGGCATTAGGCAAGTATTCAAAGAAGGACTCGTTCAAACGAGTAACCGTATTTAATGCTCCTACCTGAATAACCAATTCCGGGGATGTACTTTTATCTATATTTCCCTGAATTCCGTAAGAAGCCTTTAAAGCTAATAGCGAAATGATATTACTTCCTTTCACAAAAGGTTCTTCTGTCAACGTATACCTTCCGGCAATAGACCAAATAGGCAAAAAACGGTATTTCGGGTTCTCTCCAAATTTATTGGAACCATCCATTCGAATATTTCCGTTTAAAGTGATCTTTTCCCGCCATGTATAAGCCAAAGTTCCTGCCCATGACACGTAATTTGTCAAATTATCAGAGATACGCGGTCTTAGATTTGCTAATTCTGCAACATACGCGGACGTTAACATGGGAGTAAGGGTCTGTCCCCGCTCCGGCATCCAACCATAATACGTGCCACTGAATCCCGTCTGCTTTACCCCTCTAATCTCCGAAAGAGCAGATGCAGAAACTTCATGATCCCCCCAATGACCGGAAAATCCGATCGTGTTCCGAATCATATAAGTAGTCTGTTCTGTCTCGGACTTATCAATTATTCCACCGATAGGAATGACACTGTTATCTTCAGCTAATGAATTCGGTTCAATACTTCCTATATTATATTTACGTTTTATCCCCACGTAATTGGAAGCCTCCTTTGCATATGAATTTTGTTTAGATTGCTGGTAAGAATATGAACCTAAAAAATCATATTTAAAACCGTATTTTATTCTCCATTGAAGATTAACCTGACCGGTTATACCCGCAACTTTTCCCGCAGATCCTGTTTGTCCCAACTCATGTACAATATTATATAACATTTCTTCTTTGGGAGCCTGACTACTTGCAAGTTGTCCTTTCTGCCTTGTTTCATAATAAAATAATGATCCGTCCTCGTTATAACAAGGGATCGTCCGGGAAGTTTCATAAGCATACTGGTTAGGATTCACCGAACTATGAAAACCTTTATTCTCAGTAACATTCCCATTCAAAGTCACACCAACAAATACTTGGTCATTTAACCATGAATTCAATTTCATCATTGTCGTATAACGTTTACTGACACTTCCTTCGGCCGTTCCAAAATTTTGATCAAAACCAATTGATGCATAATACCGGGTATCCTTGGAGCCTCCGTTTATACTCAATGTATGATTATGACTCAAAACGTTTCTAAACAATATATCATACCAATCCGTGTTACGCTTAGCCATCCGTTTGGTTCCAAGGGCAAAATCTTCATAAGATATTTTACGATTCATATAATCCATATATAACCCTTCATACCCCAAAGAAACCGGTACTCGTCCGTATTCCAAAGACTTAGCAATAATATCTTGAGAAAGTTGAATTCTTTCCGCGGCATTCATCAAATAAAAATCACCGTATGAAGGACGTTGATTTAAAGTCATGGAAGTATTATAATTCAATTGAGCCTTACCCTCTTTTCCTTGTTTGGTTGTCAACACGATCACCCCATTTGCCGCTTGGACACCATATATTGCCGTTGCCGAAGCATCCTTTAAAACGGTGATTGTCTCTATATCCCGAGGATTAATACCAGCAATAGCGTTACCGATCAAGTAAGCTGCATCGTCTCCATTGATCTGGGAATAATCTACATTTACCGGGTCTTCCAGAATAACCCCATCCAACACCCAAACGGGAGCCTTCGATGATGTAATTGAAGATATTCCTCGGATACGAATTTTAGGAGTTGCACTCGGTTCCCCGGATGTCTGTACGATTGTCATCCCCGGGATCTGTCCGATCAACATTTGGTCTATTGACGATTTTGAATTTAACATCACATCGTCCGCCTTTATTTGACTAACGGCACTCGCCGTTTCCCTACGGGATAACGTGGTGTATCCGGTAACAACAACTTCATCCATTTCCAATAAATCTTCTTCCATCGTAATCAACCACTCTCCCGTTTTAGGACGACTTTTGTAAGCCACGGTTTTAGTTTTCATTCCAACGAAAGAAAAAATAAATTCAACATTTGCCGTCGTATCAGGAACCATGATAAAAAACACGCCATCAACACCTGTTGTAACTCCCGTAGATGTTCCTTTTAACAAAACAGTTACTCCCGGTATCGGCTTTTTATCCTCTCCTACAACCCTTCCAGATGCAATCGTAGCTTTATTAACATCCTTAGACTCTGCTTGTAACAATTTCGGAGAAATAACGACCACCTGTTCCTCAATCATATACCATAATTGAGTTCCTTTGAGACATTCAGCCAATACATCCTTCAAATCCTTATTACTGACATTTAAAGACACTTTTCCAATGCGTTCAATCTCGTTATTACTATACACGAATTCATACCCCGTAAGTTTGGTAATCTCTTTAAAAACCTCTTTAAGAGTCGCATTTTTCACGCCTATACTCACCCGTACTTGAGAAAAAGTACTTGCAGTAACGGAAGATAGACTTAGAACTAAAATACAAATAAAGACTTTCATAGTTCGAAACATTTTCTTTATGACATTAGATCCCCATCCTATGTCAAAATCTCGATTTTTTTCCATAGATTTGTACAGTTTTAATTATTAATAATTTGCCATTCCCCAATGGCAGTTATTCAACACGGGAATTTGTTAGCGCAAGTTCCCGTTTTCCATCACTCTAGCTGAACGATTAACGTTCGGTCATTCAATTCAAATTTTATGTTGGTTGTAAGAGCCAATATTTTCAGAACATTACCAATATCTTCATACTTGGGCAAATTACCCGTGAACCGTTTCTCCGTCAACGCATGATTTTGAATAAAAACGGTTATATTATACCACCGTTCTAATTTTTTCAATACATCTTCCAACGGTTCATTTTCAAAAACAAAACGATCATCTTTCCAGGCTATATAAGGTTTTACATCTACTTGTTCAACTCTTAACTCCTTATCAATACACGTCACTTGCTCTCCGGGATGTAATAACACCTGTTGTTTATCCAACACCACTTCCACAGCCCCTCGAACCAACGTGGTTTGTTGATATTCATCCGGATATGCTTTCAGGTTAAAAGCGGTTCCCAGTACCCGGACGTCAATACCGTTTGTTTTCACGACAAAAGGTCTCAAACTATCTTTCGCTACTTCAAAAAACGCTTCCCCTTCTAATGAAACTTGACGCTCATTCCCTATAAAACGATCCGGATAATGGATTTTAGAATCCGCATTCAAGGTTACCACCGTTCCATCAGCCAAACACAACACAAATTCTCCACCTCTTGGTATTTGTAACGTGTGCCATTCCACATTCTTCTCCTCTACTGTATCTGAATATACTAATTTACTCCCAGTATTCACGAAATTTTCCCCTTTTACCTCCCGTATAATAGTCTCCCGGCCGGCTTCTAACTGGATCATTTCTCCTGATTCCAGAAAGAGCATTGCCTTGGAACGTCCGTATTCTATAGGTAAAGAACTAGCGTATTTCATATCCCGCTCCTGTCCTCCCCAAAAATGCCATACCATTCCCCCACATAACAAAATAGCCACGGACGCCGCACAAACCCTAGCCCAACGCCCTATTTTTCTACGAGGCGTTAACCTTACACGTAGCTTTTCCCAATCCTCCACAGAATCATATCCACGAAATTCCTGCAAACTATTCCCCACATAACCAGAGTTTTGCAATCTTTCAAATAAAGCACGGTTTCTTCCATCTTCCTCTATCCATTCCGTAAACTCATCAGATTCCCCCTTCGTCATATCTCCCCTCAAATAAGCCAATATGAAACGAACAATTTCCTCTCGCTTATATTTTTTAACGATCGTTTTTTTATATTCTCTTTTCGCCTTCATTTCGATCAACTTTTCTTTTTACAACAAATTATCAACTATATTTAATGACTTGACTTATAACTGTTTATTGAAATATATTCAACAAAATTTATCATTTATCTTTTTTATCTCATTAAACGATCGTTTTTTCATTTATTACTAAAACAGATAACATTGAAAAAGGATGACAAAAAAAATGATTTTTATTTACTCACGTAAACAATTTTTACAGCATCTCCTTGAATAATTTGATCAATCTCGCTCCCTTTATCACTCAACTCGATACTCAGTTTTCCTTTCTCCAAATAAAATTGTCCTAGTAAAAACCAAGAATCAAGCGTCCTCTCTCTCACATTTAGCTCAGCAGAATACACGTTTACCCCACTTTTGACAGTATAATACTGCATATATTTTAGTTTCGCTAACGCATAAGGGTCCCGTTGTACTTTTATCGTCTTAGAAATTCCCCCTACTGGGCTATAAATATAAATCTCATAATTTCCATCAGTCAAGATCTCAGTATTCCAAGATACAACCGATTTTCCCTCACCGACCAATTTATATACAGCACTTCGAACAGGAGAACCATAGGCATTCTCATTCACATAAACCCGCCAACCCTCTTTACCATCAGCAACGGGTTCATAATCATATATATCATTAATATTTTTCTCTTCTTTCCCGAATAAATCCCGAAACCACAATTCACGTTTTTTAGGTATATAAAATCCGGCATCCTCGTTATCCACAATAATCTCAGAGGATCCTCCACGTTGTAAAAAATACGCTTTTTCTTTCAGATAAACGCTCTCTTTTACCTCTCCCGTTAGTTGGTGACTGAAATCACTTTTAATCTGCCGAGGATAATTTTTAGAAATTCCTAAATCAAGTACCGGTATTTGCTTACACAACAGGGTTAAAACTTTTCCTGTCCCTGCATTAATCTTGATATTCCGATAATAAATGTTATCACTAGAATAATAAGCTCTAGAAAAAAGCCCCGTATTCTTTTGTTCTACTAACGAGACAATCCCATCAACCTCACTATCATTATACAATTCTAATACCACACGATATTTCCCGGTTTTATTCGGTTCTGAAGCTAATAAACCAGATAACTTAAGAAATTGATCGAATTCTATATCCTCTGCACATTCATCAATTTTCTCTACTCGAAATTTTTTAAGGACATACACCGGTATAGACTTCTGATTATACCACCCTGACAATATCGCTTTACAATCCACACCACGGGTAATTTCAAGCTTACGACTTATATTCTCAAAATTCATTTCCTGAAAATACAAACCACGAGTACAGGAATCAACAAATGCATATAACTCTTTAGGCTGTATTCCATAGAATGTAAAATGTCGGAATAAATCGTCCGTCTTTAGAGAAAGGATCTTCTCGTACACTTCGTCCGATAATGATGAATCATCACCTGCATCAGCCATACTATGATTCTTCAAATAGTTGATAGCCTTCCCCTCCAATAATTTTTGTCTATAATAATCTTCCTTCGCTACTCTCGCTGACTCAGACTTCATCACACCCAAGAAGACATGATCCAACACAGGGAAATCAGTACTTTTTACTTGAAACACCTGCTCATAAAACATCGGAGATAAATAATAATTATTTAATTTCTGCTCCAAATGCTCCCCTTTCTTCTCTTCCCACCCTAACGTGAAAGGATTAAACTCCATATACCCGGTAAGCAAAGTCTTCCAATGATACTTTTTCAAAAACAAGCCCTCGATCAACTGTTTAATGATGAACTGTTCCTTTTCCTTATCAGAATATCTATCCGCTATTAACGGTATATAACAAGCAGAAATCGTCATTCTTTTAACTTTTCCTCCTTTTTTCTCCTGCCTCATGTCCATGCAATAACCGACACCTCGCTCCGGCAGAAAAACAATTTCAGGTTGCACGTACCCACTCCCTCCTTGCCACTCCCGATAATATGATGTAAAGGAGAGTGGAGTTTCTACAATTTGAAACCGAGAATAGGGAAAAGGACGCCCCATCATTTCTTCCAATGTTCCTTTGGATTCCCGAATGGTTTCTGATAAAAATTCCTCCACGTGATTTAAACCACGAAACACGTCAAGGCTATTCTTAAACATATACAACTCGTAACGTATCCCATCCACATTTATCATCCGGCCGATATAATCTCCCATACAAAGAGATAAACCGGTTATGGGATTCCTATTTTTAAATACCACCCGATCTCTATACACGCTTTTTTCCCCCTGCGAGATAACTTTCTGTTTTCCATGTCCGGATATAGTCAAATTGAAAATCGTAAACTGTCGGGAAACATCAAACGGAGAAACAGGATTCACCGGGGGGACCGTCACAGGATACCAAAGACACTCAGGCAACAATAGCGTGTAATCTTTTCCTAAAAAAGCATTCCGTTTACCGAAACGACATGTCAGATAACTACACGTTCGTGTATCTTGATAAGATATATCAGGCACATCAAGATAACAAATTCGATCATCAATTCCTCCCGCATACACGATCTCTATTTTCATTTTGCCAGCGGAAGAGACCCTCTTATTCACGATAACCACCTGACCTTCCCGTCTAAATGACATCTCTTCTCCCTGAACTTTCAAAGAACTTATCTTTAACGCCGGATTCAAAAAAAACACGATTTCATCCAATTCTCGACCCAATCGATTCTCCACGAACAATCGACTCTTGCAAGAAATTGTTGCTCCTGCATGATAAAGTTCTATATCTTGATTCACTAAAGCAAGATAATCTTTCTCCCGATATTGAGTATATATATCCCGATAAAACTCTCTCGTCTTATTCTCATCATACTCTTCCTTGTAACACACGAAACCACAACAGATTCCACCTAAAAGTAAGAACAAAAGAAAAACCGTCCTTACTGAAACACGCGAACCATTCGGCAGGCGATAAAAACATTTTATCGCCAAAACTAAAAAGAAACTACCTATCAGGAACCAACAAGATCGCTGAAAAAGATAGTAAGATAACTCTGGGTGTCCAACCTGTCCCGATAACACATTAGGCAAGGATATTCCCAAAGAATCCATTATTCCCTCCCGTGTAAAATAAAGGTTCAGAAAAAAACAAAAGAAAAGGATCACCAAACCAATACTCTGTTTTCTAAATACAGAGAACATGAAAAAGGAAAAACCGGTATAAAATATCATAGAGGGAATAAACAATGTCAAAAAATAAAATAAATACGCCCACAAAGAAAATGGAGCTGCACTAAAAAACAAGTGAACACAAAGCCCCAAGAAAAGCGAAAATAATGCACCTACTCCAAAACTGACCAAGAACCCTAGATAATACCCCAACACCAATTTCCAGTTACTTACCGAACGATAATGAACCGTCTCCATCGTGTCAAGCCCTCGCTCCCGAGTAAAGTAATTTCCTGCTAGAAAAATAACGACAAAAGCCTGCAATATTGTATAAATATACAAATTCATGTACGGGATGAAAGAAGCCATCGTAATTAACCCCGAAATATTGTAGCGGGTCACATTTCCTTGAAAAATTAATTGAAATATGAATATTCCCACGCAAGAAAAAATTAGAAAAAAACGAAATAACCAACTCCGAAAAACGAGTCGACAACTAATTCTCGCGATGTGTATGACCGTATTAAAGTCCATAAGCCTCCTAGCTACTATTTACAAACTTAATTTTGCGTAATCCATGAAACAATTAATCCTGGATAAAATTCCTCAAACATTCTAGCAAATCCTTCCGCCAAATCGAACATCACTTGTTCCAAATATTGTGGATCAGTATGTCCCATATACAATGTAAATTGATACCCAAGAGAAATACTTGTCCAACCATCCCCATAAATGACAACAAGTCCTATATGTTCTTTCAAATTTTCTGCAATCTTTTTTATTGAATTTTCAATATTATACCTTGCTTCCATTTCTGTTATACTTAGGACTAACATAAGTAAAATCCAATACATAACAAATAGTATATACTGTTTTTGAAGAAAGTTCAACACGATTCTCAAATATTTACCCTTGAGATAAATTCCAAGGAGAAAACATCCATCCAAGAGAGGATATAAACAAAAGACAAATCACCTTTTTCATAACGTTATAATGTTTTAATTATTAATTATAAGTTCCCCAACTTATAACAATAAACAGGTACTCTCTCAAAAGGATGACAGTAAATATAAATTATTTCTATATATTTCTATTGTGTAATTTAATTACGCAAAATACACAATAAATAATACCATGATTAAGTTCAAAACCATCATGAATACAACCTTAATCAAAAAAGGAATATTATATGACTAGAATTTACCATATAGCTCCATTCACACCTCTATCGATCAAAAAAACATAAGTATCACCACCGGATAAAGATGTTGCAACCGCTCCCGCAGATACTTTTTAGCTCGCTGACGTTGCGTCTTCACGGTTGACTCGGCCACATCCAGTTGCTCGCAAATGGTCTTAATATCCAACATCTCGATATAACTCATCTTGAAAATACGCTGACATTCAGTAGGTAATTCATCAATAGCGGCAAAGATTTCCTCGAAAACATCCGTTTCTACCTGAAAACAAAAAGCATCTTCCTCATCAGGAGCTTTCAACCCCAAACGACGATTCGCTTTTGCCCGGACCTGCAATTTTTCCAGATAATTCAATGCCGCATTCTGGACACAATTATACAAGAATGATTTTAACGCCGATTGATTCTCGAATTTCCCCTTGGATTCCCAAAAACGAAGAAACACCTCTTGCACAATATCCCTTGCCGCCTCATCATCTCGCACGAACTTATTGGCGAAATAACATAGTGACGCATAATATTTATGAAATACACTTTCAAATATTTCCGGTTGTTTCACGTTCAGTATATCCACTAATATCTTATTTTAGTCGTTAAACCATTGCGACTCGCCCTACCTCTCGCATCAAAAATACATTTTTCTAACGAGAAACATATAACAAACAAGAAAATTATTTAATCAAAATAAACACGAACAACAACTACACCTCATCCCCTACCACCAAGCCCACGCTAATAGAGGCCCGGTTCCCTTTACTATTCATGGCAAAACCATGAACCACGACTTCATGAATATTCCAACCTATATTTAAATGGAGATTTTCGAGAAGATAGCCTCGGGACAGGGAAAGCTCCTACCGGACCTCATGAACCCCGACCTAGGCAACCCGCTTCACAAATCCTTGAAAAAACGAGTCGTCTCTTCAAGCGTATGAAAATGAAAATTGGGAAAAAGAGACAACACCTTCGCACTGGAATAACGGGATTTATGTTGAGACGAGCGAGCCGTTTCCTTCGTGAAAGCCGGTTTCTTTCCCGTGAACAGAGCCACGAAAGCCAGTAACCGCCATGCCAAACCTGTCATCCACGGTGCCATCCGAATACGAGGCGGGCGCTTGCCCACGACACGGGCAATCACGGTAAACAACTCCCGATAAGAATAATTTCCCCCACATAATACGAAACGCTCTCCCCGAATAGCACTGTCTTTCGCCAAACGAATCATCAACTCGCAGACATCCCGCACATCCACGTATCCATTCACGCCTTCCGTGTAGAAAGGTATCCCCTTACTCGCCTGTTCAAACAACTTGACACTACTTCGTCCCCGTAACCCCGCCCCCAAAATAATAGCCGGGTTCACAATCACAACATCCAGTCCTTGACGGACATATTTCCAGACAATTTTCTCAGCCTCCCCTTTACTACCAGAATAAAGCGAGTGGACCGATCCCGGAATCTCCGGTGTACTCTCATCAATCACGACACTCTCGTTGGGAGCGTCCCCCAAAGCGGCAATCGAACTCACGAAACACAGGCGTACCCCACGTTCCAAACAAATCTTACAAATATTTTCCGTTCCCTTGATATTCGTTTCCAGCAAAGTATTCCGATCGCTGCCATTGAAAGAAACCATGGCCGCACAATGATAAACGGTATCCACTTTTTCCACAAACGGGGCCACAGATTCCCTATCCAACACATCCCCGACCACCCAAGTCACCCGGGATATGGCATCTTCCGGTGAATCAAAATAATACGAAAAGAGAGCCATCGTCTCTTCAACGTGGCTCTTATCTCTTTTTAGCGCGATGATCGTCTCACCACATCGTGCCAAATGACACAGTAAATGGCTACCCAGTAAACCGGTAGCCCCGGTTACCATTACTGCCAATTAAACACGAAATTTTGTTTCACATCCGGATGTAAACTCAAATGCACTGGGCAAGTATGTGCCACACGTTCGAGAATCTTTTTCTCCTTCTCGGAATAACCGTTAGCCGGCATATTAAAGATCACGTCAATCTCAGCAATACGACGAGGTTCTGCCGCCATCTTCTTGGTAATCTCGATCTCGGCCCCCGTCAAATCAATACCGTTATTTTTAGCATAAATTCCCATGATTGTCATGGCACAAGCGGCCAATGACGTGGAACACAAGTCGGTTGGAGAGAAAGCCTCACCTTTTCCGTTATTATCTGTCGGTGCATCCGTGATAATCTTTGTACCACTCTGCAAATGCGTACACTCCAAACGCAAATCTCCTAAATATTTTGCTTTTACTGTTGCCATATCCTTTTTCTTTTATGTTTTATTTTTCAAAGATAGTAAATTTCACACAAAATCATCCATCCGAAAGAAAATTTGATATTTTTTCCGGAAATCCGAATTTCTAGCACAATTTTTGATAATACACAAATATCCCTATTGACACTTTTCTTATGCCGGGTGGCTTTTCATATTCCTACCACACCACACACACGACAAAAGCCACCCGGTTCTTTAAAACAAATCAATGACTTCTTTTATATATTCCAGATGCATTTCGGCCCCAGTGACCACAACCAAATCGAATCGTATTTCCCGGTGAATGTTCTTTTTCGTTAGATAAGCGGCACCCGCAGCTTGCAGATTCCTCTTTTTTCTGTAATCCAGCAAATCGAAAAGTGACACATTGTCATCTGCCCGGGTTTTCACCTCCACCACGACCAGTACCTCCCCATCAAGACACACGAAATCCAGTTCCCGGTGTCCCACCCGCCAGTTTCTCTCCAGAACCGTGTACCCCATATCCAAAAGATACCGGTTCACCTTTTCTTCCCCGTATTCGCCCAGTTTATTATGCCACGCCATAGTACAGTCTTCCCCTAATTTACAGCCTAAAAAGAGTTTCGCAATGTTATATAAATCTATCATAAAAGCAAAATTTTTTAGTCAAAAATCCTATACCCCGCATCGTTTTTAAGATTCAAGTGGTTTATTTCGAGAGAGGTTTATTCCAAAGTAGTTTTGAAATCTGAACCAAAATGCCTATCTTTGTATGGTTTTTGGGAAAAGTAGTAGTTATGGCTAAAAAAAGAGTTTTATTCATTTCTCAAGAGATAGTTCCTTATCTGCCGGAATCAGAAATGGCAAATATTGGAAGATTTCTACCTCAAGGGATACAAGACAAAGGTAAAGAGATTAGAACATTCATGCCCCGTTACGGCTGCATCAATGAAAGACGGAATCAACTTCACGAGGTAATTCGCCTTTCCGGAATGAACCTGATCATCAACGACACGGATCATCCGCTAATCATCAAGGTCGCCTCGATCCAAGCTGCACGAATGCAGGTTTATTTCATCGACAACGAGGATTATTTTCAACGTAAGCACACGATCTCCGACGAGGAAGGAAACTTTTTCCCGGACAACGACGAAAGATCTATTTTCTTCGCCCGGGGAGTATTCGAAACCGTGCGCAAACTAAGATGGGCTCCTGATTTGATCTATTGCCAAGGATGGTTCACCGCATTAGTTCCTCTTTACTTGAAAAAAGAATATCATGATGACCCTGTTTTCTCCAAAACGAAAGTAGTATTCTCTACTTATAACGACAAATTCGAGGGGAAACTGGATGAAAAATTCGGGGAAAAAGCGATCACGGAAGGGGTTGCCCGGAAAGACGTGGCACTTTTAAAAGACCCGACATACACGAATATTAATAAATTGGCATTCCAATACGCTGACGGAATCATTTTTAACCACAAAGACGTGGACGATGAACTCCGTACCTTTGCCACCGATCTGAAGAAACCTACCTTGGAATACCCGGGCGAGCAAAGTTACATCGAGGCTTATTCCGACTTTTTCGACAAGATTATTGAATAACAATATAAACAAGCGGCAATGGTTGTTATGCCGCTTGTTTTCATTAATATAAATCATTAAAACATAACATTTATGTGTGGTATTGTAGGATACATCGGGCCCAAAGAAGCCTGTCCGATCTTAATTAACGGTCTGAAACGCCTGGAATACCGGGGATATGACTCTGCCGGAATCGCGTTGATCCATAATAATAACATCCAAGTTTACAAGTGCAAGGGAAGGGTGCAAGACCTGGAACATCACATGGAACTGGAAGATACCAGCGCAACGATCGGTATGGGACATACTCGCTGGGCTACCCACGGGGAACCAAATGACGCAAACGCTCACCCCCATACTTCTATGAACGGTCTTTTCTCTATCGTCCACAACGGAATTATCGAGAATCACGCTTTATTAAAGGAAAAATTACAGGCCAGAGGCTATTCATTCCAAAGTGAAACCGACACGGAAGTACTAGCAAACCTGATCGAGTACATTTACACGAAAGGCCAAGTCAACGCAGAGAATGCCGTGCGTCTCGCTTTGACTAAGGTTATCGGAGCCTACGGACTGGTTGTTCTATGCAAGAACGAACCGGACCAGCTCGTGGTGGCAAGAAAAGGTAGCCCGCTCGTGATCGGCGTGGGCCAAAGCGAATATTTCGTGGCCTCGGATGCAACGCCCATCGTGGAATACACGAAAAACGTGATCTACTTAAACGATGACGATGTTGCCATCTTGAAGAGGGACGAAATGATCCTGAAAACGATCAAAAACACCCCTGTTTCATTAAGTATTCAGCAAGTGGACATTGACATCGAGAAAATCGAGAAAGGCGGTTTCCCGCATTTCATGCTGAAAGAGATTTTTGAACAGGTAAATTCAATATACGATACGATCCGCGGACGCGTAAATGCCGAGGCATCGGAGATCTATCTGGGGGGTATCTCCGAGATCATCCCGAAGATGGTCAACGCCCACCGCATTATCATTATCGGTTGCGGTACGTCATGGCACGCCGGAACGGTAGGCGAATACATCTTGGAAGAATTTACCCGAATCCCGGTAGAAGTGGAATACGCATCGGAATTCAGATACCGGAACCCGATCGTGGATGCCAACGACATTGTTATCGCCATTTCACAGAGTGGTGAAACGGCCGACACGCTGGCAGCCATCAAGTATGCCAAAGCACACGGAGCCACGGTTATCGGCATTTGTAATGTCGTGGGATCAAGTATCGCCCGGGAAACCGATGCAGGGGTGTACACTCACGCAGGCCCGGAAATCGGGGTTGCCTCCACGAAAGCATTCACAGCTCAAATATCCGTGTTGGCCATGATGGCCTTACAGATCGGCCACCGCAAGGGAACATTATCCGACGAACTGTACAAAAAATATATCAACGAACTGTATAACTTACCGGACAAGGTGAAAGCGATTCTGGAAAAGAATGACAAGATCAAGGAGATCGCAGCCATTTACAAGGACTCCACAAACGCCATTTACCTGGGAAGAGGTTGTCAATTCCCGGTTGCCCTGGAAGGTGCGTTGAAACTGAAAGAGATTTCTTACATTCACGCGGAAGGTTATCCGGCAGCGGAAATGAAACACGGCCCGATCGCCTTGATCGACGAGAATATGCCGGTTTTTGCCATCGCCACGAATGACAACTATTACGACAAGATCGTTTCCAACATCAAAGAGATCCAATCCCGGAAAGGACACGTGATCGCTCTTGTCAATGATAACGATGCACAAGTGAAAAAACTGGCGGAACACGTGATCGAAATTCCTGAAACACTGGAATATCTTTCCCCACTTCTGAACGTAATTCCATTACAGCTCATCTCCTATCACATTGCCGTGATGCGAGGCTGTAACGTGGATATGCCGAGGAACTTGGCTAAATCCGTAACGGTAGAATAAAGACTAAAAAAGGTGGGAAAATCCCACCTTTTTTACTTATCCAATGCTTTCTGCCATTTCCAAGCATTTGCCAGAGTCTCCTCGATCGGTGTGACAGCCTTCCATCCCAGCTCGTTATTGGCCAACGTCGTATCAGCCCAAACCTTCTCGATATCCCCGGCTCGGCGTCCCACGACCTTGTAATTCACTTTTACCCCGGTTGACCGTTCAAAAGCGTGAATAATTTCCAGCACGGAAAGTGCTTTTCCCGTACCGATATTGAAAAACTCGTAATTCTTCTTATTCTTCCCTTCCAACAACCGACGGATAGCTACCACGTGCGCCTGGGCCAGATCCACCACGTCAATATAATCGCGTAACGGAGAACCATCCGGCGTGTTGTAATCGTCACCGAACACGCTCAATTGCTCACGAATCCCGATAGCCGTCTGCGTCAAATAAGGAATCAAATTATTAGGTACACCATTGGGCAACTCCCCGATAAACGCTGTCGGGTGGGCCCCGATCGGGTTAAAATAGCGCAATGCCAGAGCTTTCATGTCAGGTTCCACCCGCATCAGATCCCGAATAATATCTTCACTCATCACCTTCGTGTTCCCGTAAGGAGATTCAGCCTCATGACGAGGTGTTTTTTCCGTTACCGGCAACACATCGGCCTGCCCGTACACCGTACAGGAAGAGGAAAACACCAAATTTGGCACCTTAAATTCCCGCATACAAGTCAACACATTCATCAAAGAGTTCAAATTATTGAAATAGTACTCCAAAGGCTTGTTCACCGACTCACCCACGGCCTTCAAAGCGGCAAAATGAATCACGGCCCGTATATCCGAATGGCGAGCAAAGAAATCCCGTGTAACCTCCCCATCAGTAAGGTCTATCTCTTCAAACTCGGGACGTATCCCAGTGATCTTTTCTATCCCGTCCAGCACGTCCAGACTCGAATTCACGAGATTGTCAGCAATAATTACATCATAACCATTTTTCTGAAGTTCGACCACCGTGTGGGAACCTATATACCCTGTACCTCCTGTCACAAAAATTTTCATACGCCAATAATTTTATCTCAATTTATAACATTCTGAGTGTCTGCAATAGACATGACAAAGTAAATAATAATAATCTGAAATGCCTAAAATGAGTTTGACAACCTTACGTTTTTTCTTACCTTTGTGGCATGAATAAATATGTTGAACACATTGAAGAATTGCTCTATCTACATGATTGCGTGATCGTTCCGGGGTTCGGAGGGTTCATTTGTGACTACACGTCCGCAAACATCAACGAGAAAACGGGGACTATCGTTCCCCCGTCTAAAAAAGTCGTGTTCAACAAGCACCTGAAACAAAATGACGGCCTTTTGATTGATTGGATCGCACGTAAAGAACAGATCGATTATGAGAAAGCGCAACGACGTCTGGCTCTATTTTGTGAAGAAATCAAGGTACGCTTGAACCAGAAACAAAAAGTGGACTTCGGTACAATCGGAACCTTTTCGGTCGACCGCCGGTTCAACGTTCTCTTTGAATCCAAGAACCACAATTTCCTGCCGGACGTGATCGGTATGGAATCCTTGCCTTTAGCAACTGTCAACGGGAAAAAGGCCCGTAAAACTCAAGAAGAATTGATTAACACCGAATCCGGCAATCTCGTTACCCGTTTATTCAAATTCGGTTTGTCGGCAGCCGTCGTGGCCGGAATCGTGGTGATCTCCCAACAGGATATATTCCAAGGAGACGGAATGACGAACATGACAAACATGCAACCCTCCCCGGTGAAAAACAAAACAATCATCGTGGAAGACCCTGCCGTGATCTCTCCGAACTATGACTTCGTGGATTATGACCCGGTTATTGATCTGCCCGGACTGTCAGTTTCACGATAAGTACAATTAAATAAGCCGGGAAAACGATAAACAACGCTGCCCACTTCAATAATAGGAAGAGTACCACAAGTATTCCCCAGAACCTCCAGTTCCATTTTTTCTTGAAATCATAACAAGAAATCAAGATATAAACGGGGATCATACAAGATAACGCTTTCACACCCCAAACAGCAAAACCGATGATCACTGCCCCCAAGAAACAATATAAAAGAGCATTCCCGCTCCACGAAAAGCTGGTTAACTTCAACGAGAACATCGGGATTTCACTGATCAGCAAAATGGCCAGCACCAAGGCAAAAAGAGCTAACAGCCACGGTTTACCCCACATCGCCATGAAAAACTCTTCCTGATGATAACGGGTAAATACCAACATCACCCAAAACAAAGCGTTCGACGGGGTAGGCAAACCAATAAACGAATGAGTTTGTCGCACATCCAGATTGAACTTAGCCAAGCGATAAGCCGAGAAAGCCGGAACCAGAAACGGCACGTACATAAGCGCCCCCTGCCAAGAATTTACTGCGAACAACTCCCCACCACTATATCCCAAATCGCGAATCAGGAAAAAAGCCATCACGGAAGGCATCACCCCGAAACTAACCATGTCGGCCAAAGAATCCAGTTCCTTGCCCATTTCCGACTTCACGTGCAGCAAGCGAGCGGCAAAACCGTCAAAGAAATCAAATACCATCGCCAAAATCACGAGCCAGGCAGCAAGGTACAGATGCCCGTGAAAAGCAGCATAAATAGCCACCGTGCCGGACGTAACGTTCATACAGGTAATCAGATTAGGTATATGTTTCTTCATGGTATTACTTTTTATGATCTGAACACGAAAATAGTTCTTTTTACGATAGATAAACTACATTTTTATTACTTTTGTTGCAAATTCGTTTTAGATATGGCTAAATTTCTCATTATCAGGTTCAGCTCCATCGGAGACATCATCCAATGCATGAATGTCGTGAACGGCATCAAGAACCATTTCCCCGATGCTGAAATTCACTGGATTGCCCGGAAAGACATGGGGTCTTTTCTTAACATGGACAAACGCATCGACCGGGTATGGGGATACGATAAGAAAACGGGATTCAAAGGTTTACTACAAATGGCCCATCAACTGAAAGCCGAGAAATTTGATTATATCTACGACGCTCACAGCAACATCCGCTCCAACATCTTGAAAGCCGTGTTACTCCCGCCCTTTTACCATCTTTTTCCAAGAGGGCCGCATTACACGCTACGCCACAAGGATCGCTGGAAACGATTCTTGCTTTTTAAACTACGGATAAACAAATTCGACAAACCGTTCCGAGGCATCGTTTCTTACCAGAAACCACTAGCCACGTGGGGAATTACGAATTTTGAATCCGATTACAGTGATTGGAATTTTCCGGCAGAATACGGGGAACGTTTTCACCGTACGTTTACCCCGAAAACCATCACGCTCGTCCCTTCCGCCAACTGGGAAATGAAACGTTGGCCGGTCAGTAACTGGCAGCAAGTGATCCAACTTATGCCCGACTACCGTTTCATCATTCTGGCAGGCCCGACCGACACGTTCTGCGAGACCATCAAGGCCATCGCACCCGAAAGAGTCAACAACCTGGCAGGAAAAACCAGTCTATTGGAATCCTGTTACCTCGTGAAACAATCCAACCTCGTGATCAGCGGGGATACCGGATTTCTTCACGCCGCAGACCTGTTCCACACGAAAGCCATCGCCTTGATAGGTCCGACGGCCTTCGGCTACCCCACGGGCAAACAAGTCGAAGTCATCGAAGTCGATCTTCCCTGCCGCCCCTGTACCAAAGACGGGCATGGCAAATGCAAACAATCCATCTGGCAAAAATGTATGGTCGACATTCTCCCCAAACAAGTAGTCAACACAGCCCTAAGAATTTTAAATCTTATGGATTAAATGATTCAATGATTTCCGATTAGGTGATCCCTTTCTATCCTTTTTTTTAATCACCTAATCATTAAATCGTCAATCACTTAATCATTTCAATTGTCTTGTTTCAGTACCACATAAAACGTCGTACCTTCATTCTCCACGCTTTCAAAAGTGATCGAGCCTCCCATCGCCTCTATAATCTTGTAGGACATCGCTAAGCCTAGTCCCGTCCCCCCGGACTTTGTCGTAAAATTAGGCTCGGAAATTCGATCCCGGATACTTTCCGGAATCCCGCAACCGTTATCTTTAACAAGCAATATGATCTTGCCTAACACCGTTTTCAGTCGTACCAACACGTGCCCTTCCCGTCCTTCCGGGATACTCTGTTCCGCATTCTTCAATAAATTCACGATCACCCGGTTCACCTGATCCCGATCACCATACACGGAAACATTCGGCTCTATATCACATTCCATGGCATCCACGTTCTCATGGAACAACTTTGCACATCCGTTTACCAGTTCGCTCAGATCAAACCACTCGTTATTCGCCTCCTGTAACTTGGCAAAATCAGAGAAAGCCGAGGCAATCGATGCCATGTGATCAATCTGTTCGATCAACACGGCTGAAATATCCTTAAACCGCTGGCGCACTTCTTCCATATCCCCCTTCTGCAACGTGCGCTGCATGAACTGCAAATTCAACTTCATCGGGGTCAACGGGTTTTTGATCTCGTGAGCAATCTGCCGGGCCATTTCCCGCCAAGCACTCTCCCGTTCCGACTTCGCTAACTTCTTCACGTTCGCCTCCAGTTTATCAACCATCTCGTTATACTCCTTCACCAGCATACCGATTTCATCCCGCTCGTGGTACACAATCTTCTCGTTCTTTCCCCCCACCCTCATCTGACGCAATTTTTCATTCACCACTTGTAGCGGTTTCGTGATCCGCTCGGCCACGATACTCGACAGAATAAAGGCAAGCACCATCACGATCATGGCAATATTTACCGCTATAATCACGATCAGCAAAATATCCTTGTTCAGTTCCTCCCCACGGGTAAAATACGGGATACTCAACACGTATCTCTCCCCGCTCTCCAGCACCAATGGCATATACACGGCCATGTATGTCAATTCCACGATTCGCTCATCCTGAACAAAATTAATCTGCTCTTTCTTAACGATCTGCTCAAAGGCCTTCGGGTTCAACAAAGTCCCATCAAACCCCTTCTCGAATATCACTGGCCGGGAAGTTGCCACGAGAACCCCTTCCCAGTTATAGATATTAATATCTACCCAAAGCACCTCGGACATATCTTTCAATTTCTTCAATATCTGGGGACACTTCGCGGCATCTACGCAATCATTATGTTCCAGTTCATCCGTTATATACCGTGACAACTCGATCACCTTCGAACTATGCCGACGTTCAAAACTCTCGGCATTCACGATAATACTCATAATCGTCATGATCAGGAATAATGCACCAATCAACGTGATGATATTTCTTTTGATCCTCAACGTGAGGCTTGTCTGTCGGAAACTTCCCCATCCCCCGTCAAATCGGAAGAACATCCCGTAAGAAGTCAGGATAGCGCTGACAAAAATGGCGTACAACAAATTCAAGTAGTAAAGTGCAAACACATCATCCCCCAAACTCACGATACATACCCCATCATTCTCCACGGGAATCACCATGTGCGAGAACCCATCCATATTCATAATCCGGGCATGTTCGATCTTTCCGAAACGTTCCAGAGAACGGGGATAACTAAAATCCCCTTTGGAATCCACCAGTATCCCATCCTTGTACTTCGCGTAAGAATAAGGATAACGAGCCTCCTTCTCGGCTCCAATCTCCCTAGATAGAATCTGAGCATACCCGATCCCTTCATGCCTGTTTTTCGACTCGAAACGAATATACACGCAACTACCACCCCGAGGAGTTGAGAAAGAAAAACGCCCGAGGTACTCAACCACCCCGTCAAAATCTTTTATATAGAAAAATGACGTGTAACCGACACGAGTTCCCAAACTATCAATCAACTTGTCATAATACTCGTCACAACCATACTTCTCGTAAGTAGGAGTCAATAATATCGTGTCCCGAGGATCACATATCATCGCCTTGCAAGTATAATAAAATCCCGTCATATCCAGCAGCTCGCTTGAAATATAAGCAGACAACAAATCCGTGTCCCCCACTTTTACCAGTGAATCTACTTTTTGACTTTGTTTTATTTCATCATTGACTTCCAATAGCTTATGCTCAAAAATCGGGTCTCTCTCCTTGATAATCTCGTTTGCGAAACTTGCCCTCACCCCTTGCTCACGGTGAATCTCGCTACTCTTTGCCAGAAAAATGATGTAAATACAGACCACCACAAGTGCAATCATGAAAATACTCTTTTGGGCATCCTGTTTCATTAGGTACACCCCCAGAATAAACAACAAATAAAGCGATAACGGAAAAAGACACTCCAACGGGGACAGCGAAAAATTAAAGAAATAACAAAGAGCCGCACAAAAAACAAGCACGCCAGTTACTCCGAAAAACGCCTGACTGATAGAGAACAAATTCTGGAAATAACGCACAGAACTGTTGATCAACACGATAAATCCCATCCCGGCAATAATCAACGTGATAAAAGCCACGATCGACGAGAAATCAACATTAATAAGACGGGCTATATTCAAACTGACCTGCGTACTCTCGATCAGCGTGTTAATCGAAAAATGTAGCAAATTCGTGTAGAAGAACACGCCTATCACGAATCCCACGAGGAATATATATTTATAACGCACCAAACGAGGCTCGTCATACTTAATTTTCAGTTTGTTAAAGGTAATAAAGAAATAATGTGCCAGACAGAACATTGTGACAAATAAATCTCCCACCGACACGATAAACCGTCCCCCGATTTGACTGGTAGTAAAAATAGGCAGAGAATAAAGCACTTGCGGGACCTTATAATCTACCATCAAGGAACGCAACAGCACGATGAAAAAGAAGAATCCGAACACGTGAAACAATTGCATCCGGAACGACCGGGCCCGATCCAAGGATATTTCGTAAGCATAGAACAGCAGGAGAAGGAACATGATGTAAGGAATCAACAGGAAATAAGTGGGCACAACATCCCCATGCTCCACCTGACTCTCAATCTTGAACAACGGCCTTCCATCCCGGTTGTACACGAGTTGCCCTCCTTTTTCCCACGTCTCCCGGATAACCACCTTACTCGCATCATCCAGATTTTCCCCTAACGACGGGTTAAAATGACTTTTCACGTAGTTACTCGAATACGGGTAATCCTCTTTTATAAACAGGAGCGCGTAATAAACCGTGTCCCCGACGGCATGTTTGCGAACATCAAAATAAAGATTATTAATCTTCACGAAGTCATTTCCCGCTGACAATATCTCGTACAAGTGGGGCGAACCGACTCTCTCGTTACTCCAGTAAACCAACTTTCCCTCCTTAAAACCAACCAGCACAGACTGTTTACCTTTCCATTCCGGCTTTTGCCGCTCTGCCTCATGATCCAGTTTCCGCAACTGATCGTCAAGTCGTTTCTCCTCGAATTTCAACCGCTCCTGAAAAAGAAATAATTTCTTATCCACGGACCAATCGTTCAGAGAATACTCCCACAAAGAGCCCACAACCAAACAAAATATGGCAAGTGACAGTACAAGCCAAAATTTCTTCATGCTTTTCACCCTCGCTTTATTCATGATGATAAGGTTCTCCTTTCAATATAGTCATAGCCCTATATAATTGTTCCGTGAAGATCATCCTCACCATCTGGTGAGAAAAGGTCATCTTGGATAGTGATATTTTCATGCTTGCACGTTTATATACTTCTTCCGAAAAACCGTAAGGTCCCCCGATGATAAATACAAGTCGCTTCATACTTGTCAGCATCTTCTGTGCCAAAAAGTCCGCGAAAGCCTTTGAAGTGTACTCGTTTCCCTTCTCATCCAACAAAATCACATAATCCGCCGCCTCCAAGTGCCCCAACAACAATTCTCCTTCTCGTTCTTTTTGCTGTATCTCGCTCATGTTTTTCGTGTTCCGCACATCCGGGATCACCTTCATCTCGTAAGGGATATAATATTTCAAACGTTTCTCGTACTCGGCAATCCCCGCCCGTACAAACTCCGCATCTGTCTTTCCTATCACTAACAAACAAACTTTCACACCACGAATTTTATCAATTATACTAATAAATTCATCTACACGCAAATGTAAATAAATTTACGGTATCTCCCACGAACCTTCAAAAAAAAGCCCCTCAATATTTGCCCAAATTTCAATAAAACACTATATTTGCACCCGTTAAAGGCTAACCACTTTAACACACGTAAGTGTAGGTCCTATAGCTCAGCTGGTTAGAGCACCTGACTCATAATCAGGGGGTCCTTGGTTCAAGCCCAAGTGGGACCACTTCTTGAAAAACAAGCAGTTACATTAGATTTGTAACTGCTTTTCTTTTACCATCGACGAACAAATTGACGAATTTGGGCTCACATGAAAAATTAGGTGGAGAGGATGATAGTGTTTCAAAAAGTGTGTAAATTCCGAATTGATTATTTTTGTAATGCAATTTTCAAAAATGAATTATTATGGA
>NZ_JADMSV010000024.1:0-91526 GCF_015560935.1 Butyricimonas sp. BSD2780061689_150309_C8 | reverse complement strand
GGGGTCAACGATACCAAATTCTTCATCTTCCGCCTATGCAACCTTTATGCCTAAACACAGCTTTTTTACTATGCGCCCTTTTATCGTAGTTGCAAGCCTGTCTCGCCTGTATCTTGGCAGAAAGTTCAGGTTTGATTGACTATAACTTGTCGGCTGAGGATCGATGACTTATCGGTAACTTATCGATGACTTATCGTTAAGTTAGTAGTGAAGGTACGGCGGGATACGGGAGAGAATGTGCTGAAATATAGTGAAATAAGTGATGGAACATGATGGGGAACTGCGAACTTTACTTGTATTGTATTGAACATTAATTAAGAATCGTGTTAATGAATGTTGCGAATCGTGTCTACGCGCAACTCGATTTTGCCGTTTCCCCGGATATGTATACTTTTGTCATCACTAAAAAATAGAGGAACTATGACGAAGTTGGTAATTTTTGATCTGGATGGAACATTGTTGAATTCTTTACAGGATTTGGCGACGAGTACGAATTATGCTTTACGGCGACATGGGTATCCGACACATGAATTGCCTGCTTTTCGTTATTTCGTGGGAAACGGAATTGACAAGTTGCTTGAACGGGCATTGCCGGAGGCAGAACGCTCGCACGAGAATATGTTGAAGATCCGGAAAGATTTCATGGCTTATTATGCCGAGCATAAGGCTGACTTTACGGCTCCTTATGATGGGATTTGTGAGTTACTGAAGACGCTGAAACGTCGTCATTTATTGTTAGCCGTGGCTTCTAATAAATATCATGCGGCTACAAAAGAGTTAATTCCGGAATATTTCGGTGAGGGACTTTTTGATTTTGTTTATGGACAACGGGAGGGGATTCCCGTGAAACCTGATCCCACGATTGTCTTCGATATTATGAAAGAGGCAGGAGTCACGAAAGAGGAGGTCCTTTACGTGGGAGATTCCGGCGTGGATATGCAAACGGCAGTAAATAGCGGTGTAACTTCGATCGGGGTGACATGGGGATTCCGTGATCGGGAAGAATTATTGGCAAACGGGGCTCAATACATTGCCGCCGAACCTTGCGAGATTATGAGGTGGGTTCGTTAGTAATCGTGATATTACTCAAATTCAACCCAGATAAAGGAGTAATTTAACCCAAATAATCTCACTCCCACGGAGAGCATTCGAGGCTTATTCAGAGCTTAGTCATCCCGTAATGTGTGAGTCTCGAATAAGTGTCGAATGATCTTCGAATAAGTGAGATTATTTCCCTAGGATTACCGTGGGATTTCCCTTAATTTTATTAGAAGTTATTTCCGGTGATTATATCGAACTTACGTTATTAGTTACCCAAGTTTATGAAATTTAATGTATTCTTGGGTAAATGGTTGTATGGATATAGAATTAAGGCTGCTCTTTATAATACTGGATTCATGTTGTTTGAAAATATAATGTAAACCAGTTTATTTGTGTGTATTAAAATTGTAGAGATACGAATTGAGAATAAAAAATGAGGTAGAAGTTGTGGGAATGAAAAAAGTATTTATATATTTTTAGTAATGAAAATAATGGGTAGGAGAGCCTATCTTGAATATATTTCGTGAGTTTGTTGAGATCTTAGTTCAAAAATCGCTAAATTATTGCATACAAGATCAACAAATAGTTCACGCAGAGTAGCTCGAGAGTGATGTGGGGTTTGTCTTTGTTTTTTCTTTCTCTATTGTTGTTATGGGTTAAAATTCTGCATTGTAATTCCTAGCAATAAAGTATTCCCGCAATTTGCGGATGGCTCCGTATTTGAGAGTACGTACCGTGTTGACGGAAACGGCGAGAATTTCCGCTATCTCTTTCACGTTATTTCCGGCAAGGGTGAGGTGAATGATACGTTCGCTTTGAGGAGGCAGCTGCCGGATGGCGTGGATTAATATTTGATTGGCTTCTTCCTCTATGATTTTATCCAGAATGTCGGTATCATCTTGTTCGCCCGGGTATATTTGCTTGTAACGGTCGTTTTCCCTTTTTATACTTCGGATGTAATTGAGGGATTCGTTTCTTGTCATGATAAACAAGAAATTTTCCACGGATTCGAGGGTTTTGTATTGTTTCCGATTCTCCCAAAATTTGACAATCACATCCTGGGCGATGTCTTGAGCGATGTCGGAAGAGCCGACAAATTTCAAGGCGATCGTGCAGATTGTTGTGTAGTGTCTTTGTATAAATTGTTCTAATTCAATAGGGTTATTCATCGGTTGGTGTGTATTGAATGTCAATTCTTACAAGTCCGGGAAATTATTGCAAGTATAGTTATTTTTTTTCATTCCAAATAAATTTTGAAAAAAAATCGTGTTTCCATTCATACAAATCGGATACTCTTGGTGTCTTTAAGAAAATAACGAGAAGAATGGATTATAATCAGGAAAAAATAATAGCAGAAATCATTTTAAAAATCCGATTCGGGACAGCGACGGAGGATGAGAAGCGACGGGTGGAAAATTGGATCGCTGAAAAAGAGGAACATCGTCTCCTATACGAGAAGATTGTTTCAGGGAAAAGTATCGCTGAATATTGGGGAAAAGAGGGGGACGTGAAAGCGGTTACTGATATGAAGGCGGTGTCGGCCCAGGTACGGGAACGGATTCAAAAGAGGGAAACAAGAAAACGGCGTGTGCTTCGGAAATGGTATGCAGTAGCCGGGGCAGCCTGTCTGATCGGCATCATTTTAGGTGGTTTCTTTTTGAACTACGGGGATCGGGAGCCTGTTGCTTTGGTGGAGAATAATCCGGAACAGGCTGTAAATGAAAAAGTGATGCTGGTACTTTCGGATGGGCAGACGATAGGACTTGCTCGCCAGGGTATCGACAGTATATATATCGGGCAGGCAACAATTATAAAGAAGGGAAATCAGTTGGCCTACCAGAAGAAACAGGACACCTTGGAGGCACGTGTCGAGGAAGAGCGGAACCGGATTATCACGACTGTCGGGGGGGATTACTTCTTTATCCTGAGCGATGGAACTAAAGTGTGGTTGAATGCCGAGTCCGAGTTGGATTTTCCGGTAGATTTTATTGGGAAGGAGCGGGTGGTAAGACTGAAGGGAGAAGCGTATTTCGAGGTAGAGCCGGATGCGGCACATCCTTTTGTCGTGGAGACGAAAGACGTGCGGACTCGGGTATTAGGTACCTCCTTTAATATAAAGGCATACGATAATGAAGAACGTGTATTTACCACCCTATTGACCGGAAAAGTGAAGGTATCAGCTGTCGGTGAAGAGAATGAATCAGTGGAGTTGACTCCTGGGATGCAGTGCGAATGGCAGAAAGAAGGAAAAAAAATGGGCGTGAAGAAGGTGAATGCTGAGAATTTTACCGCTTGGCGGCAAGGATCTTTTATGTTTGATAATGAAAATATCATGGTGGTAACCCGTGTATTGGAAAGATGGTATGGATTGAAATTTATTTATAACGAGAATACTCTCGAGCATACTTTTAGTGGTCGTTTGAGTAAGGACGAGCCTTTGGAGTCAATATTGGAAACATTGACATACACGGGTGGACCTCGATTTAAAATAGAGAAAGATGTAGTGTATATTATTGAGAAAAAGTAGGAAAACAAAAATGGAGAAGTTTCGCGGACCTCTCCATTTACAAAGACCTTGTTATAATACAAGGATAGTGTTTCATTTTAAGAATACAAATTTATGAAAAAAGAACTGAACAAGAAGTTTTTTTCGAACTTTCGTGTTTGGTGGAGGTATTGTTTAACATTGTTTTGCATGTTACTGACAATTATTCCGCTCACGACAAGTTCAGCTTTCGGGCAAGAAAGGACTACAAAAGTAATTTCCTTGAGATTGGAGAACGCAACCGTGCTGCAGGCATTGGAGGAGATTAATCGACTGAGCCAGAACAACGTTATCTTTAAGCGGGAGGAAGTAACCCGGGAAACCCAAAGGATTACCGTCGACTTGAAGGATGTGACCGTGTTGCAAGCTGTGCAGGAGTGCATTAAGGGAACTCGCCTGACTTGTACGGAACGGAATGGCAGAGTTGCGGTGGGGCCGGGTACAGAAGTAAAATCTGTTCGTATTTCCGGTACGGTGAAAGACCAAAAAGGGGCGATATTGCCCGGTGTAACCGTTATTGTCAAGGGCTTAGCGATGGGGACAAGCACGGATAATAATGGACATTATTCTTTGAATTTGCCTCGGGTGGATAATTTGTCACTTCTCTTTTCATTTATCGGAATGGAAACCGAGGAAGTAAAATATGCGGGCAAGGATACGATCAACGTGGTGATGAAAGAGGTCGTGTCGGAGTTGGAGGAAGTGGTCGTAAATACGGGATACCAACGAATCGATGCACGTAAAAATGCCAGTGCGATCACTTCTATCCGGGCGGAGGATATTATCACTCCCGGTCTGCAAACGATCGATCAGATGTTGGAAGGGCACGTGCCGGGAATGATCTTTATGCAAAATTCGGGACAGATTGGGGCTGCTCCGCGTTTACGTATCCGGGGTACATCCACGATTCTGGGATCGCAGGAACCGCTTTGGGTGATCGATGGTGTGATCCAGGAAGACCCGGTGAACGTGGATCCGGAGAATCTGAATGATTTGGATTTCGTGAATTTGTTGGGTAACGCTATTTCCGGTTTGAACCCGGAGGATATCGAACAGATCGACGTGTTGAAGGATGCGGCGGCTACGGCTATTTACGGGAAAAAAGCCGCAAATGGCGTGATCGTGATTACCACGAAAGCCGGTAAACAGGGACCTCCTTCGGTGATGTATTCCGTGTCCGGATCTTTTACCCAGCGTCCGAGATATAGCGATCGGAGCGTGAACGTGATGAATTCCAGAGAGCGCGTTGCTTTTTCTCGGGATATGATCGAAAATCGGTTGGCTTACCCCAAGATCACTTCCTGGGTAGGATACGAAGCGGCATACAGGGACTATATCGAAGGGCAAATCGGGTACTCGGAATATAAATCATTGGTGGATAAGTATGAAACGATGAATACTGATTGGTTCGATATTCTGATGCAGGATGCTTTTTCGCACAAGCACACGTTAAGTCTTTCCGGAGGTTCTTCCGCGTTGAGGTATTACGCTTCTCTTGGGTTAAATGATGTTACTGGAAGTGTGAAGGGGGAGAGTAACCGGGTATATTCGACCAATGTCAATTTGACGGGTAACTTCGATAAATTTACGGTGCGTTTCGGGTTGCAAGGGAGTGTTTCCAAGAGAAAATATATTCCTGAAGATGTGGGTGTAACGGAGTTTGCGTACAACACGAGCCGGGCTGTGCCTGCACGAAATGATGACGGTAGTTATTGGTATTACCAGATAGAGAAAGAGATCGATGGAGAATCTTATTATTATCCGAAGAATATACTAGAAGATATGGCAAATTCTTCGACACTGACGAATCAGAATTCCTTGACTTTCCAGTCTAGCGTGGCGTATCAGGTTTTACCGATATTAAAGGCGCAGGTATTATTGGCTTACAGTTTTTCGAATTCCAATTCGGGAACATGGCATGGAGCTGATACTTATTATAGTCGGAGTTTGAATAAGTCTTACGGGGCTTCAACGGAAACCTGGTGGAAGACAAATACTTTGTTGCCTTGGGGTGGAGAACAGAGAGATAGTCGGGTAGAGCGTAACAGTTATACTGTCCGTTTTCAAGTGGATTATAATCAGGCTGTTGATAGAAATGAAGAGCACGTGTTGAATGGAAGTGCCGGTTTCGAGGTGAAGTCTAACAAGTATAATACTTATGCCAAAACGACCCGCGGTATTTTCCGAGATAGAGGAAATGCAATACAATCTGTTCCAACGGATGATTTGAAAAATAATACTTATAGAGAATACATGATTTGGTCTCAGTCTACTGCTGCACTAGGGGCTTATACCAAACAGTTGACGAATGATGTTTCTGCTTATATGACATTGGGATATAGTTATAAAAACATATATAATTTCAGCGTAAATGCACGTGTGGATTTTTCTAACGAATTTGGTAGCCGGGCGAACGAGAAATTCTTCCCGATCTGGGCTTTAGCGGGTCGTTGGAATCTAACGGAAAACGTGTTGAGAGAAGTTCGTTGGATTAATGATTTGGCGTTAAAGGTGTCATTCGGTTATCAGGGAAATGTGCCAAGTGTGCCATCGAGATTGGTCATTAAAAAATCAACGGTATCCAGTGACTTGTTTGATCAGTTTTATTCCACGGTTTCCGCTTATCCGAATCCCGATTTGAAATGGGAAAAGACGGCGAATGTCAACGTGGGACTAGACTTTTCATTACTAAAGAGGAAAATTACTGGTTCCGTGAGTTACTATTACCGGAAAACAAAGGATGCCTACATGGATAAAACCGTGTCCGAGGTAAACGGGGTAACTAGTTACAAAGTGAATCAGGGAACTATGGTGAACCAAGGGTACGAGTTGTCGCTGAATTTTATTCCTGTCAACACGATGGGGGCTGACGGGAAAGGATTTCGTTGGAGATTTGACCCTCAGTTGGGACAGGTAATCAATAAATTAATTGATAATGCTACTTCAACAACAGACAAAAGTTTAAAAGATGATGCCGATCTTACATATTCGGATTACTTGAATGGAACAGTGCAGACTGTAAATCGTTCTATAAATGGATTCTATTCTTATAAATTTATGGGACTTGATCCAATAGATGGACGTCCAATATTTCCGAATCTGGAACAAAAGATTACTGTGAATGGCGAAGAAGTGGATTATGGAGAGCAGTTTAAGTTGATGTCTAACGAGGAACGATATATGTCTGTGATGGAATATTCTGGCAATCGGGTGCCCACGTTGCAAGGCAGTTTGATAAATACTTTTACATACAATCGATTCACATTGTCTATTAATATGTCTTATAGCCTTGGATCTAAAATCCGGATGTTGAGATTGTACCCGAATATCAGCTCGGATAATGGAACAATGGCTCCCAATCCCATGGAGAATATGCGGTCTGAATTTTCAAATCGTTGGAAACGATCGGGAGATGAGATGTATACCAACATCCCGGGAATCCTTAGTAATTCAGATTTCTTGGCGACCTTGGGAACTAATCCGTGGTGGAAAAAAACAGCTTATAACGGAACAGTAAACCGCAAGGTGGTAGCTGAGAATATATGGCAGATGTATGATTATTCAAGTGCACGTGTCGTGAGTGGAAATTATTTGAAAATTCAGAACATTGCATTGCGTTACAATGTGCCGGAGAAATTTTGTAAAAAGATACACATGAAGGCAGCATACATTTCTTTGTCAGGCACAAATCTGTATACTTTCAGCAGTAAAAAATTGAAAGGGCAAGATCCGACGACGCAAACCGGTAATTCGTCAACGATCACGCAATCAATACGTCCGACGTATTCGTTTAGTTTAAATGTAACATTTTAAAGAATATGGTTATGAATAAGATATATACGCTATTGATCATATTAGTTTTAGGATGTGTTTCTTGTGGAGATTTTTTGGAAGAGGATTCTCAGACATTATCCTATGTAACCAGTGTGGAGGATTTAGATGAATTATTAGTAGGAAGCGGGTATTTACAGAATGCAAGGGGTACCTATTATACGATGACCTGGTTAGAGGTGATGGACGATGATACGCAACAAAAGTTGACGGGTACTCATTCGGCTTTGGTGAATTTTGTTTATGTGGCTCCTTTTTTTAAATGGACAGACTATCCTTGGGATGATGATTACCCGAATCGGATCGGTGGAAATAAAACATGGGCTAGATTGTACGAATCAATAGAGATTGCGAACTTGATACTTGGAGATGTTGAACGTTTTAGGGAGGAAGATGATTATGCTCGTGTTAAAGGGGAAGCTTATTTTATCCGAGCTTATTGCTATTTCTATTTGACAAATATTTGGGGACACCCTTATGATGCGAAAACCTCTAATGAAAAATTAGGTGTACCGATAAAACTTACGGATTATGTAGAAGTGAAGGGGTTTGCCCGAAGTACGGTAGAGGAATGTTATCAGCAAATTTTGTCTGATGCCCGACAGGCGATATATTATTTGAACGGGATAACGCCGGTTACAAGTTATCGGGCAGGAGAAAATGCAGCTCGGGCATTGTTGGCAAAGACAGCTTTATACATGGGAGATTGGAATACTGTGGTGAACCAATGTGATTCTATCTTTAATTCGCCTAAAGGGCTTGGTTTGATAGATTTTAATACTACAACACAAACTGTTTATTCTGGTACTAGTAGTAGTAGCTATAACGTTTTAATTCGATCGAATTCAAGTAGTGAAGCGATATTCGCTGGAGGGTTTTGCACGAGTGGGGTTGCTCAGATAACGACGAATCTATCTTATGCTGCTTCTCCGGAATTGTTGGCATTATATGATGAAGAGAATGATTTGAGATATTCATCAGGTAAAAACTCTTATTTTTTCCAATATAATAATGGGTATTATGCATCACATCGATTGGTTGGTGCTTCGAAATTGCCTGGAAATAGTTTAGTATTTTCTGAGGTGTATTTGAATAAAGCAGAAGCACTGGCTTTATTGGGGCGGGAATCAGAGGCTATTTCAACTTTGCAGGATATGAGAGGTAAAAGAATGAGTGATGCTGGGACAATAAATGAAACAGGTGAAGGTTTAATAAAGTTTATTCGAAATGAACGTAGACGAGAACTTTGTGGGGCTGGGCAACGTTGGTTTGATTTGCGACGTTATGCTGTACATCCGACGTATCCGGAAAAAACAACCATCACGCATGATTATTATGAATGGGATAATGGTACGGCTGTCTTGAAAAAGACTTACGTATTGGGTGAATATCCCGAGGACGGGGGATGGCTATTGCCAATGCCATCTTATGCGTTAGAATCGAATGAAGGTGAATTGGAGGATAATGTTCGTCCGGATAGAGAAAATTAATTAATAATGAAATAAGTATAATATGAGGACAAAATTATTATATATTATTGGCTTATGGGGATGTTTATCTCTGTTTGGTTGCGGTGATGATGACAATCTTTCTCCGTCGGATCTGGATGGGGATTGGTATGTGTTGACAGACTCGGAGGATCCGTTGGATCATTTACGATATACGGTGTATCAGACGTATGGTATCCCGGTATTCTATAACGATACGATCGGGAGTCAGAACCGGGGAGTGGATTATACCGGATTGCCTATTATTTATTATGAAGTGCTGAACCCGAATTACTCTATCGAGAGTTCAACCGAGTATGCGAAGTACGAGTTATCGTACGATCGGGAAACGATCATTGTCGGGGTGGAATTTATTCGGGATGAGGTTTTCCCGAGGTTGGTTTCTTCTAAATTGTATCCCCGTTCATTTTTGTTGGTGAACAAATTGACATTGAATGCATCAGGTTCGAGTTCATATCAGCATGAGGAGTGTGCTTATCGGGGAATGATGACGTCTTGCGTGAGTTTAGTAGAGGAGATTGGTGAAATGACGGATGCTGAAATCAAACGAATGGCATGTGAAATTGCAGCTGAGGAATATACAACTTATTTAATGGAAAACTCCTATTCGTTGTTAGAAACGTTTTTGAATGTGTGTCGTGCCGAAGTTACTAGTGTTAACTTGTATGCATTAGCTCTGACTTCTTCTTCTACACCACCTTACGTGGACGATTTGGAGGAATACGGTTTTTTGTCATATAATAAAGAAACTCAATATAGTGTTTCAAGTAAGCGAGTGACGACAGTCGGCGAGCGTGCAGATGTAGTGGACTATGTGACAGAGGTATTGATGGAGGACGATGAGGCTTTTGAAACGGAGTACGGTTCTTACGAATACGTCATGAAGAAATACGAGTTGATGAAGACTGCTATGGAAAATTTGAAAGCAGCGTTGAAATAATTGTATTAACTGTGTTTTAGTGTTTGATCTTACTTCAAGATGAGGTTTTTTTTAAGCCTTTCATCTTGAAGATAGGGAACTCTATTGTTTGTAAAACAGGGATATTATTATAATTTAAAACAGTATGTATGAATAAATGGATTGTATGGAGTCTGACTTTGCTGTGGATTCTGCCGGTTGCTTTTTCCGCGGAGGCGGTGGGGAGGAAGAAGAAAAAGGTGCCGGAGGAGGCGACGGTGGAACCGAGCAAGTATGACAAGTTGTTTAAAGGAAAGAAGTACGAGACGGCGAGGGGTGGCTTTGTGACGGTGCATCGGGTAGACGGGAAGGTGTATTTGGAGTATCCTTTAAAGTTTATGGGAAGGGAGTTGCTATTGGCAGCGACTTCGACGGCGTCCACGGACAATAGTGTCTGCACGAACGGGTATAAGGAGAATACCCCGATGCATATCCGGTTTACACTGGAAGATAGTACCGTGCAGATGAGGAAGGTGAATGCCGTGGTGGCAACAAAATCCGCTGGGGAGCGGATAGATAGGATCATGGAACAGAATTTTGGTGATCCCGTCATGGCGCAATACAAGGTCTTGGCTTATTCGCCGGATAGTTTGGCGGTGGTTTTCGATATGACGGGGATATTCCTGGATGAGGAGGCGGCGTTGTCGCCCGTGCCTAAAGGAAGCGGGTTGATGGAGGTGACTAAATCGTTAACGAAGGATCTTTCTTCCATCCGGGAGGTAAAGGCGTTTGAGGATAATATGTCTGTGAAATCTCAATTGGTCTATAAATATAGTGTTACTTACAACAAAGCGAGAGTGGTGACCGATCAGCCTCTGACCGTGTTGGCTACCCGGTCATTGCTTTTGCTACCCGAAAGAAAGATGACTCCCCGGGTATCGGACAGACGAGTTGGGGTGTTTTTAACGTCGAAATCATATATTTCCGACGAGGGGGTTCCCACGGAAAGGTATTCCTACGCTAACCGTTGGTGGGTGGAGCCGAGTGACGTGGAGGCTTATCGTAGAGGGGAATTGACAGAACCCGTGAAACCGATTGTTTTTTACGTGGATACCTTATTTCCGGAAACATGGAAACAGCCGATCCGGGAAGGAATATTGAGATGGAATCAGGCTTTCGAGAAGATCGGTTTCAAGAACGTGATGCAAGTACGGGATTTCCCGAAGGACGATCCGTCTTTTGATCCCGATAATTTGAAATATTCTTGTGTGCGTTACGTCCCCACGGGCGTGGCGAATGCCATGGGCCCCTCGTGGGTAGACCCGACAACGGGAGAGATATTGAATGCCTCGGTACTGGTTTACAACAACGTGACCCAAATGTTAAGGAACTGGCGTTTCGTGCAGACGGCTCAGATCGATCCGCTCGTGAGAAGTAAGGAGTTGCCGGAAGCATTATTGAATGAATCTTTGACCTACGTGATCGCTCACGAGATAGGGCATTGCTTGGGATTGATGCATAATATGTCGGCTTCAGCTTCCTATCCGGTGGACTCTTTGCGTTCGGCAAGTTTCACGGCAAAATACGGGACGACTCCTTCGATCATGGATTATGCCCGTTTCAATTACGTGGCGCAACCCGGGGATCGGGGTGTGAAGTTGACACCTCCGGATTTGGGCGTGTATGATGAGTTTGTGATTAACTGGCTGTATAGTCCCGTGTATGGCGTGTCTACGATATGGGAGGAGGCGAAAGTGTTGGAAACTTGGGTGGACGAGAAGGTGAACGATCCGATGCTCCGGTATGGACGGCAGCAGATTGCCGGACGCTATGATCCTACCGCCTTGGAGGAAGATTTTGGAGATGACGCGATGAAGGCGGGGAATTACGGCATACAGAATTTGAAGTATATACTGTCGCATTTGGACGAATGGATCGCGGATGATCCGGAAGTAACCGTTCGGCGGGTTCTGTACGTGCAGATGGTGAACCAGTATTATCGTTATATCCGGAATGTAATTTATAATATCGGGGGAATCTATCTCTCGGATGCTAAGGAAAGCTTATCGCCCGAGCGTTTCCGCCCCGTGGAACGGGAGAAACAGAAGGCATCGGTAGCCTGGACGTTAGAACAATTGCGGGACTGCGAGTGGTTGGATAATCAGGTATTGTTGAAGAAATTCCCTCTGGGGATAATGTCCTCGCCCGTGGTGGTGGAGGCTGTCGGCAAGCAGCTGATGGCAGCTTCCCGGCGTGTGGCTTTGGCGGCGTCTTTATCGGATGAACCCTACTCGATGGAGGAATATTTTGATGACCTGTATTGCGGTATATGGGCTAGTGTTCTTGAAAATAGAAAGTTAACTACGGGAGATATGGTTTTGCAACGTCTGCTGTTGGATCAATTGAACGAGCAGATGCGTAAGGTCGGGGGTAATCGCTTGGGTATAGCGGGGAATGACACGGAAGAGTTATTCCGTGAATTATACGCTCCTTCGGCACTGGACGCGGAGTGCTATGGGTTGGATGAATTGCTTTTGACCACGCATTTCGGGACGGGCTACGGGTGGCAACGACCTCTCGATGTCACGAATCTCGACGAGTCCGCCACGTACTACTATCAGATGGTGTTACGTATCCGGGATTTGCTGGAATCTAAAATGAAAAGTTTTGATGCCGAGGATTTACCGCATTACGAGGCGATGCTTTTCGCGATGAAACAGATGTTGGGTAAACAGGCACAAACTAAATAAAAAAAGATATATGAGAAAATGGATAATACCGAATATGGTTTTCATTTTGCTGTTGTCAGGATTCTGTTCCCTGGGAGGCGAGAGAAAGGCGAAGAAGAATAAACAGGAAGAAAAACGACCGGGCAAGTATGAACAACTGTTTAAAGGTAAGATGTGTACCACGGTTTCAAGCGACTTTATGACATTGCATAAAGTGGACGGGAAACTGTATTTCGAGATGCCTTTGGAGGTGCTCGGGCGGGAGATGTTGTTGGCTTCTTCAGTAGCGAAAACCAGTAATAATATGGCAGCGGTTTGCGGGTATACCCCTAACGTGATGCACGTGCGTTTCGTGTTGCAGGACAGTACCGTGCAATTGTGTTCGGTGGCTTCGACCGTGACGGCGAATCTCGGGAACGAGCGGATGAAGCAGGTGATCAAACAAGGGTATGGTGATCCGGTTTTGTTCGGGTACAAGGTGCTTGCTTATACTCCTGATAGTTCCGCAGTGGTGTTCGACGTGACGAATCTGTTGCATAGCGATGTGGCGATGTTATCCCCTTTATCCCGGACAACGGGGCGATACGAGGTACAAGGGCATATGAAACCGGCTCATTCCTGTTTGGGGGAGGTGAAGGCTTTCAAGGATAACGTTTCGATAAATTCCACGTTGTTGTACACGGTGAACGTGTGGTACTCGATTATTCCCGTATTGCGGCAGGTGTCGGTGACCGTGGAGGCAAACCGGACGTTGATGATGTTACCGGAGGAAAGAATGCGTCCCCGGCTCTCGGACTCCCGTGTCGGTACTTTCCTTACGAATAAACGTTATATTCCGGAAGAGGGGAGTGACATTCGTCCCTATTCTTACGTGCATCGCTGGCGTTTGGAGCCCAAAGATGCGGAAGCTTATCGGCAAGGAGTGTTGACCGAGCCCGTGAAACCGATTGTGATGTACGTGGATCCCGATTTCCCGGAGAACTGGAAAGAGCCGATTAAAAAAGGTATATTGAGATGGAACCAGGCTTTCGAGAAGATCGGGTTTAAAGATGCCATTCAGGTGAAAGACTTCCCGACGGATGACCCCGAATTTGACCCGGCTAACCTGAAATACTCTTGTGTACGTTATGTACCTTACACGCATGAGAATGCCGAGGGAATTACCTGGGTCGACCCGATGACGGGAGAGATTCTGAATGCCGGTATTTTTATTTATAATAATGTGACATGGGCGTTGAATAACTGGCGTGTCCTTCAGACGGCACAACTCGATCCGTCCGTGAGGACAAAGAATATGCCCGACGATATTATGAATGAGTCGCTGGAATACGTGGTTGCTCACGAGATGGGGCATTGCCTGGGATTGATGCACAATATGGCAGCGTCCAGCGCATATCCGGTGGATTCGTTGCGCTCGGCTACTTTTACACAAAAATATGGAACGACTCCTTCGATCATGGATTATGCCCGTTTCAATTACGTGGCTCAACCCGGAGACAAAGGGGTGAAGCTGACGCCTCCTGATTTGGGCGTGTATGACGAGTACGTGATCAAATGGATGTATACCCCGTTCCCAGATGCGGTTTCTATTCAGGATGAAGCGAAAATTCTGGAGGCTTGGGTGGACGAGAAAGCGGGGGATCCCATGTATCGCTATGGAAGACAGCAGGATAAATATCGCTATGATCCCTCGGCACTGGAAGAGGATTTGGGGGATGATGCCCTGAAAGCCGGGGATTACGGGATTGCCAATTTGAAATATATCATTGGAAATATAAATAACTGGATACAGGAAGATGTCACGGCGGATCATCGTAAGCAGTTGTACGCGAATCTGACAAAACAGTACGAGTGCTACCTGATGAATGTTTTGTATAATATTGGAGGGATCTATTTGAACGAGGTGAAGGATGGAACTCCCGGGGATCGGTTCAGACCGGTGCCGCGAGAGAGGCAGAAGGCTTCCGTGAGTTGGTTGCTCCGGCAGTTGAGGGAAGGATCGTGGTTGGACGACCGGGATCTGGTGGATCGCTTCGGTTTGGGAATCCCTGCCTCCTGGCGGGTGAGGACTGCCGTGTTGAACGCTTTGTTCAGTCGAGGAGCTTGTGTCACGTTATCCTCTCATCTTGCAGATGACCCCTACACGATGAACGAGTTTGCGGAGGATGTTTACCGGGAAGTTTGGGCGAGCGCGTTGGAAGGACGGGAATCGACCCGGATCGATCGGTTGATGCAACGGACGTGGTTGAATAAATCCAGAATGCCCGTGTCGAATGTCGGGGGAAATCGATTCAGCCTGCAATCGGCAAGTGAGGCTTATGCCGTTACCCCCGACGAGAGTTGGACGTATGGTTTGGAAGGTGGAGTTTTGACGGAAGAGATCATGGAACGGTTGTGGGATACGGAGCGAACGGGTACGCCGGAAGTGTCAGGACAGGATGCCGGACAGGAGAGTTTCGGGCACGGTTACGGGTGGCAAGGAGAAGTCAATAGTAAAGTGTTGAATAACGAGGATATTTATTTTTATAAAATGGTGCGGGAGTGTCGGGATATGTTGCAGAAGAAAGTGTCGACGGCTCCCGAGGCGGATCGTCCCCACTACCGGGCAATGCTGTTGATGGCGGAAAAAATATTGATGGAAAGAAAGTAGTATGAATGTAATAAGATATAATATGAAAAATTGGATTGTATTGTTGATTGCTGTATTTATGGTGAATGCTTGTTTTCTGACGGTTGATGCCTCGGAAAGGAAGAAAAAGACGGCAAAGAAAGAGGAAACGGTGGTAAAGCCGCCCGTGAAAAAACTGAGTAAATACGAGAGGTTGTTCAAGGGAAAATCGCACGAGATGGCTAAGGGTGGTTTTATGACGCTTCACAAGGTGGACGGGAAACTGTATTTCGAGATGCCGCTTGCCGTGATGGGAAGGGATATGTTACTGGCTTCCACTACCACGCAGACCAGCGATAACTCGATATCCACGAACGGTTATAAAGTGAAAGATCCGATGCATATCTGCTTCACGTTGGCGGATAGCATGGTGCATATGCGTAAGGTGAATTCTTACGTGAGCTACGACAAGAACAATGATCGCCTGCAGCGGGTGATAGACCAGAATTTTGTAAATCCGATCATCGAGGGGTACAAGGTGTTGGCTTATAACCCGGATAGTACGGCGGTGGTTTTCGAGATGACGGCTTTGTTTACCGGTGGTGATGCGGCGGTTACTCCCATGGTGGATGAGGCTTTCCCGCTGGCTTTCCGGAATTCGATTAATAAATCTTTGTCTGCGATAGATGGTATTAAAGCGTTTGAGGACAATGTTTCTATAAAATCATCCCTTTCGTACAACGTGAGTGCCAAGTACCTGAATACAATTCTTTACGAGAACCGTCCCGTGTCGATCAAGGCTACCCGTACACTATTACTTTTACCGGAAGACCGAATGCGTCCGCGTATCTCGGATTCCCGTATTGGTATTTTCTTGACGAACAAGCAATATATAGCGAATGAGGCCGACCAGTTGCAACGTTATTCTCTGGCACACCGTTGGCGTTTGGAACCTAAAGACATGGAAGCTTACAAGCGGGGTGAGTTGGTAGAGCCCGTGAAACCGATCGTGTTTTATTTGGATAATTTATTCCCGGAGGAATGGAAACAACCGATCCGGACGGGCGTGATGAGATGGAACAAGGCTTTCGAGAAGATCGGTTTCAAGAATGTGGTGCAGGTGTTGGATTTCCCGACAAATGATCCGAACTTTGATCCGGATAACCTGAAATATTCGTGTATCCGTTACGTGCCTTCCAGCACGCAGAATGCAATGGGGCCCTCCTGGGTGGATCCGATGACCGGGGAGATTCTGAATGCCTCTATTTTGGTTTACAATGATATCGTGAAGATGTTGAACTATTGGCGTTTCGTGCAGACGGCACAAATCGATCCCCGGGTGAGAAGCAAGAAGTTGCCGAAAGATGTGTTGGAGGAAACGATGGCTTACGTGCTGGCTCACGAGATGGGGCATTGCTTGGGATTGATGCATAATATGGCCGCTTCTGCTGCCTATCCGGTGGATTCGTTACGTTCTGCCTCGTTTACACAAAAATATGGAACGACTCCTTCGATCATGGATTACGCACGTTTCAATTACGTGGCTCAACCGGGTGATAAAGGGGTGAAGTTGACTCCTCCCGATTTGGGAAGATATGACGAGTATGCCATTCGTTGGCTATACACACCCGTGCCGGATGCCGGGACTATTTTCGATGAGGCTAAGATTCTGGAATCCTGGGTGGATGAGAAAGCCGGTGATCCTTTGTATCGCTACGGGAAGCAACAAATGTCCAGTCGGTATGACCCGAGTGCCTTGGAAGAAGATTTGGGAGACGACCCGATCAAAGCGGGAGACTATGGGATCAAGAACTTGAAATATATTCTCAAGAACCTGAATAATTGGATACAGGATGACGAGTCGGCTGAACATCGGCAGGAACTTTACAACCAGATTGTAAAGCAGTACGGTCGCTATTTGCAGAACGTGGTGTATTGTATCGGGGGAATTTATTTGACGGAAGCCAAGGATGGCAGTGCGGATAAACGCTTCCGTTCCGTGCCTCGCGAGAAACAGAAGGCAGCTATGAAATGGGTGATGAAACAATTACAGGATAATGATTGGTTGGATAATCGTGAGGTTTGCTCGAAATTCAAATTGAACACGAAGGCTTCTTCCGAGCTGAATGCTTCTGTTGCCGGAATCCTGACGAAGATATACATGAACGTGACGCTATCGTCTTATCTGGCAGAGAAAAATCCTTATACCTTGCGTGAATTTTTTGATGATTTCTATACCGGAGCATGGGATGCGGCTATCCGTAACCGGAAGCTTACTCATGGCGATAAGATCATGCAAAAAGCATTGTTGGATATGATGTCCCGTTCCGTGGCTTCTATCGGGGGAAATAAACTCGGGGTGGTGAGTGCTGCTAATATCTCGGCAGAGGTTGCTTACGCTCCCACGATTGAGGAAATTTGCCTGTACGGGTTGGACGAAAGCGGCATGATCGACAAGTATGCCCGGGATCTGAAAGAGGTTGAACAACGGGAGGGAAAGGCTTATCTGGTTGAGTTGATGAAACAAACTAGTTTCGGGTATGGCTACGGGTGGCAGAACTGGGTTCGCTCGACTGCTATTGATGAATCCGCTATCTACTATTATGAAACGGCGACTAAAATTGCTTCCTTGTTGCAACGTCGTGTAGCTTCGGCAAATGCGACTGATAAACCGCATTATGAAGCAATGCTGTTTGCGGTGCAACAAATATTGGGAAAAAAATGAGTTTATAAAGTTTATAAGGTTCATAAAGTTTATTTCCAAAGACGGAGAGTTGGAATACTCTTCGGCTTCGGGAAAAACTTTTATCTTTTAGTTTTTAACTTTTAACTTTCCTTGTTAATATGAGATTTATCATTCTGAGTGTCGTTTGGTCTATTGTTTTATTCAGTTGTGCGGGTAAAACAGAGCAAGTTAAGGCGAAATACGTGTTTTATTTTATTGGTGATGGGATGGGGGTTAATCAAGTGATCGGGACAGAGATGTATTTGGCAGAATTGGAAGGGCGTATCGGGACGAAATCACTTTCGTTTACTTCTTTTCCGGTTCGTAATTACGTGACAACCTATTCCGGTACAAATGCCGTGACTTGTTCGGCTGCTGCCGGAACTGCATTGGCTACCGGAACGAAAACACAAAACGGGCGTATCGGGATGAGGCAGGATAGTAGTTTTTTGTACAGCATTGCCTGGAGAGCGAAGCAAGCCGGGAAGGCGGTGGGTGTCACCACGAGTGTTGCCATTAATCATGCAACACCCGCTGTTTTTTACGCTCATCAACCGGATCGACAGATGTATTACGAGATCGGAACGGATGCCGCTAAAGCCGGGTTCGATTTTTACGGGGGAGCGGGATGGAAACAAGTCTTTTCTCCTCATGATTCTTCGGAGATAGATCTCTATTCCCTGTTGCGTGATTCCGGATATGTGATTATCGATCATCGACAGGACTTTCAGGCTTTGTCTACCGGGGCGGGGAAAGTGGTTTACGTGCAACCGGAGGATTGTGTCAATCCGTCGAGTCTGCCTGCGGCAATAGACCGGAAAGAGGGGGATTTGACTCTTGCGGACATTACCAGAAAAGCGATTCAATTCTTGTCGGCACGGAACGAGGATGGCTTCTTTCTGATGGTGGAAGGTGGCATTATTGACTGGCTTTGCCACGCAAATGACGGTGCGGCTGCTTTTCGGGAAGTTGTTGATTTTTCAGAAGCTATTCAGGTCGCCCTTGATTTTTACAAGGCTCATCCGGATGAAACATTGATTATCGTGACCGCCGACCATGAAACCGGAGGGTTGGCATTGGGTAACGGTCCTTACGAGTTAAGCCTGAAACTACTGGCAAATCAGAAAAGCTCCATTATCGGTTTGACTCAAAAATTGAAGCAATTGAAAAAGAGTAAAGGGAAGAATCTAACTTACCCTAATTTGCAGGAATTATTCAAGCAGGAATGTGGCTTTGGTGCGGCGGTTAAGTTATCCCCGGAAGAGGAACAACTTCTGGAATCGGAAGGTGTAAAGATGATCCGCTCCAATAGTAGCCAACTTGTACGAAACGAACATACGTTAGTCGATCCCCTTGCCGCATTGGCAGTGGAAATTCTCAATCGTAAGGCTATGATCCGGTGGGCTAGTGGCGGTCACTCTGCCGGAGCAGTTCCTGTCTATGCAATCGGAGTCGGTGCAGAAAAGTTCAGTGGAATATCCGATAACACGGAAATTATTGGAATCATCGAGAAGGTGGCAGGATATTAATATTGCTGTAATTTAACAATAATCAACACTGGAGAATAAATATTGTCCAGCGTTGATTGTTGTTGATATTATTAAGATTAATATTTAAACGAACTTCCGCCCAGGAATTCTCGGAGAATGGAAGTCGGTGGTATTTCACGGGTAGGTACGGCTTGGACGTACGAGAAGAACTTCAACAGGCGTTTCGCCTTGGAGTGTTCCGGGTATTTTACCAGCACTTCTTCCAATAATGGAACGGCTTGTTGCTTCAAGGCTCCCAGTTCGTATACGAGTGCCGAGTTAAACATGACATCGGCCTCTTCCTGATAGGGGGTGATGTGTTTCTGTTCACCGGAAAGTACGCTTTCCCATCTTTTTAAGGTGTCGAGAGCCGAATATCCCCGGTATTTGTGATCCCGAACCATACGGCGGATCAAACGGTTATCCGATGGGTTGATAATGTTGTGATTATCGATAGAGATCACCGTAAGAGCCGAAATAAATATTTTGAACAGGCTTTCATGAGGCAGATATTCGGTTAATTTGGGGTTCAGCCCGTGAATACCTTCCACGATAACCACGTTATTACTGCTCATCTTTAATTTCTCTCCGTCGTAGAAACGTTGACCTGTTTCGAACGAGAATTTGGGTATTTCCACTTCTTCACCTCTCAATAAACTCATGATGTTATCGTTGAAGGTGTTGATGTCCAAGGCGTCGATCGTCTCGAAATCGTATTCTCCTTTTTCATCCCGGGGAGTATCTTCCCGGTTCACGAAATAATTATCCAGAGATAAATTGACGGGTTTGATGCCGTTCACTAATAGTTGGATGGCTAATCGCTTTCCGAACGTGGTCTTGCCCGAAGAGGAAGGACCGGCGATAAGCACGACTTTTACCTTTTTCTGTTTCTTGATTTGGTCAGCGATCTGGGAAATCTTTTTCTCGTGCAGGGCCTCGCTTACCTTAATCATATCCCCGGCGTGTTTATGTTCGATGGCTTGGTTTAAATGCCCAATTTGCATAACCTCGGAGATCTTTCCCCAGCGTTTGAACTCGCTGAACGTGCTGAACAGCTTTTCTTGGGGTACGAACGGGACTATTTGTGTCGGGTTCGTGCGTTCGGGTGGCATTAATAACATTCCATCCTTGTAATCCATCAAGTCGAATACTTTCAGGCAACCGGTAGAAGGTGCCAGTGTTCCGTAGAAATAGTCGCACGTACCGTCAATGGAATAGACAGAGGTAAACATCTTTCCTCGTGTGGAAAGTAATAGTTCTTTGTCTTTTAGTCCTTGTCGGTTGAAACGTTTGATGGCTTCCTCCGTGGGAGTTTCCGTACGCATGATCTCGTAATCGTGGTCGATGATGCGTTGCATTTCTTTTTTTATCTCGGTGATCCTGTCCCCGGTGAGAACGAATTCCTTGTTTGCCAGACGGCAGAATATTCCGTTAGAAAGGTGATATTCCACGACAAGCGTTTTTTTCGGGTAGAGATTATGTATCGCCTTGTAAAGTACGAAAATAAGAGAGCGTAAGTACACGCTATATCCATCCAACGTGGTGACATCGACGAAATTCACGTATTTGGGGTTATATATCTCGTAATGTAGGTCCTGCACCTCGTTATTAACTAATGCCCCCAGAATGTTCTGATGATTCATAGGGAACACGATTTTCTTGAATTCTTTTAAACTAGATCCCGTGGGTATCTGGTATTCTTGTCCATTGTTTTCACAAAAGACGGTTATTTTATTCTTTTCCATGTTGGGAGGTTTTTTTACATCCAATATAGGCAGGGTGGTACAAATAGCGTGCCGAATATTTTTACTTGTATGCCTGCTTGTTTTCGGGAATGGCAATATAATACGTTTTATGTTTCCCGACTTTTAACGAGGTCTGCCGTAACCAGGGATTAAAGCGTTTCAACGTTTTATAGGATATTCCGTGTTCTTGTGCGAAATCCGCCAGATCCTTTATATTTTTGGTTACTTTGACCTGCGTGGTCGGCTCCACGGGATACAAGTGATCCACGTAAAAATCGTACAGGTGAGGTTCTTCCATGATTTGCTTTAAAGCCAACATGCGGTACACGTATCTCCCGGTTTCCTCACCTAGCAGGAGGTCGTAAAAGTTTTTTTCCTTTTGTCGGTCCATTTGTCTGGAGAGCATATTCATACCTCCGTTATAAGAGGCGGCGGCCAGTGTCCAGGAACCGAATTTCTGGTAGGCTTTTTTCAAGTAGGTACAAGCGGCACGTGTAGCTTTTTCCACGTGATAGCGTTCGTCCACGTCATTCGTCACCTCTAACCCTAGTTCTTTAGCCGTCGCATTCATGAGCTGCCATATTCCTGCGGCTCCGGCGTAAGATACGGCCAGTGGGTTCAAACTACTCTCGATGACGGCCAAGTACTTGAAATCATTCGGAACTCCTTCCGCTTTTAGGATGGGTTCGATGATATGAAAATAGCGGGGGGCATTTTTCAAAACTTGGATCGTGTGTGAATGTAAGTAGGTGTTCACGATTAACTCTTTTTTGAATGCCTCTGCCACGTCGATTCTTTCCAGTGGGACCTCTTCCCCGGCCAGGCTGAATGTTGTCGGGAAGTCCACGTCTGATGATTTCATGAGGTGGAATGGTGGTTCCTCGTTCTCTTCATGTTCCTTCTGATCATGATAAACGTAATATCCGATCGCCGCACTATTTAATAAGACAAGAATTGTCAGAAATGCAAGTAAAATGTTCCTTTTCACAACCAATGATTTTATTTTTTCGAAAATACATCTTTTTCTTGATTTTTACGGTAAAATGGAGAAAAAAGTGTGTGTAGAATCGCTAAGAATTGTACTTTTTAGGCGGGAGGGGGATGGTTGTGGGAGGGGATTTTGGGGGTATATGTTTGAGGATGAGAGGTGCTATGTTAAAATAAAGAGGCTGTGTCAAAAGGTATTTTATCCTCCAAAACTCCTCCGTCACTTCGTGCCACCTCCTCTATAAACAGAGGAGGAGCTGGTGACTCTTCCCGAAGACAGGGAGTATTTCAACTCTCCCTCTGTTTATAGAGGGAGTACGGCGAAGCCGGGAGGGAGTTTGAAAAATGACTTTTGACACATCCTCATTTATTAATTACTTCTTTGAATTTTCGTCAATGTGTTTCAGGAAAAGGCGTTGCAGTAAATCCCGATCTACGGTAGCCGCATCATTCTTTTCAAGCTCCTTATACAAATTTTTCAAGTAATCGTCTCCTTTGAGTTCCAGAACGATATAATTAATAAATTGTCCGGTTTTCTCGTCTTTGTCCCAGCGGTCGAATACAATCGTGGCTCCCGCTAAGGTTTGATTCACGGTTATTTTCGTTTTATCCGTAAGTAAAGACTTGGATTCGGAAGACATACCTTCTGACAGGATCGTCGAATACTCTTCGGTAGTAGATTCCACCGTTTTAGCTAGAATAGCGGCTAATTCTGCAGAAGCGGCCATTTGGGCTTTTTTCCGGGCAGAGGCTTCGCTGTCGGATCTGCCTGAACCCCATCCCCGAAGGATACCATTGCCGCTGATCAGGTCTGCACCCGGCATGATATAAGTGGAAATCGGACTTTTTTCTTGGATTTTCTTTGATGAACCGCAACTACTTAATAAAAAGAATGCAGCTACAATCAATCCCCATAAGACATAGTGTTTCATAATATTACCTTTTAATTGATTTTTAATTTTTTAATCTGGGCCGGCAATTCCCGGTTCACTCGTTTCATCATTTCCCGAATACACGTCGAGAGTGATGCTGTTGCCGATTTATTTACGGGTATTAATACTTTAACTTGGTTTACTGAATAGTTCAGAAGCATTTGCTGGGTCTTGTTATTGTAAATCTTGAGAACCAGCGAGCAATAGCACGTGTTCAAGTCATACGTTCCCCCGGTAACGACTTCTCCCATTTCCAGTTTGGTGGATAAATCCACGAAACACGTGGCAGCATCCGGGTCTTCCGATAGTGTGAAATAATTATTGGTCAGTAGACTACCGATCTGTCGTTCGATACCTTCCAAATCGTTATCTTCATTTATGTATAAATAGGCGGTAATCGGTGAACTTTTCAATGAAATCGTGACTTTTGCCGAAGGCCAGGTTTGATTTTGTAACAGTTGGCGATATGCCTTTGGCAGGCTGTTCATGAACGAGTCATCAATGGTGATGCGTAATTCCTGCACCTCTTCCTTCGAGGCGATATTTGTCACGTAGAATTCCGCAGTACCCGTGTAGTCCGTTTGAATGGCGGGAGACACGGAACCATTACCCGACACGAACGAGGCATTCAGCTTTACATTCGGAACGACAGTACCATTTTTAGACAGACATCCGGCAATAGGTTCTGCAATTGCTTTAAAAGCCTCACCTTCTACCAGCACGACATTCGTTGTGATCGTCATACCGTTGAACACATTCACGTAGGCATTGTAGAGTTCAATGGGAACATTCACGGCATTTGTCGTTAAATCCATGAAGGCCCACGGTTCCACGGCTTCCAATCCTTTACCATAAAGTTGGGCAGCTTGCGAAAGATTCATGGCATTCTCCTCGCTACGCCCTTTTTGCAGGTAATCCATCCCCGTCCTTATGGCCTGTTGCCGACGTTCTTCGGCCTTACGGGCATATACTTTTTTGTCTAAAGCGTAGTACACGTAATATTTTTGATCTGACTGGTAGCTGCCTTTCAGTTCTTGCCCTTCCAGCCAAGCTGCCATTGAGCTTTGTATTTTGTCTTCCAACATTTCGCGTGTCTTGCCATCCACGTCCACCCGGTGTAAAAAAGAATTGTTTTCAAGTTTTACAGCGATCTGTGAAACGATGTCCGACAAGGCGCTTTGGGTTGCTTTCTTTATGTAGTCGTTGTCCGATAACGATGCAACTCCAATACCGATGTAAGCGTCAGACGAGGTCGGGCGTTGGGTTACCCATTCGGGCGCTTGTGCTTCCGCATGGAAAACACAGCATATCGAGAGTAACAGGCCTAAAATAACCTTTCGCATAGTTTTATTTTTTTATTGTTATCACTTGTTACAGGTCCAGCATCAACAAAATCGTATTCCCGTCAATGCGAACGGTTCCTGAAACGTCTTGTGCCTTGAGCTGATCGTTCAGGTCTTTTGCGAACTTCGAGGAGGTCATTTTGAAGCCGTTTTTGTCTTCCCTCGGGATCATCACGTAATCAAATATAGCCGATTCATCCATGATACCTTGTATATGATAGTCTCCTTCGTGTGCGTTACGGTCCAACCAATTCTGAATGAAATCTACAATTCTCTCCCCGTTGGCACAGCAAGCATCTTGCAAGGAACCCGTCGAGTTTCCACTAATGGAGATTTGCAAAACAACACGGGCAGGCTGGGAGAAATTTTTAATGATTTGCTCCAAGAAAGGGGAAAGATTATCTTTCACGGCATAGGAACATAACACCTCGGTTTGTGTCGTCTGGAAACGATTGGTCCAGCCGTCCTCCGATGCCCAGATCGTTCCGCTTGCGGTCTCATAGGCTTTCATGACTAATGCTACGCGGGCACCTTGTGCCGTGTAATCTTTCATTAAATCCACCGTGACATAAACGTCAGCCCCGGAAGACATTAAAAGTTGCTTGTCATTCGATTCCGCTGCTCCGGCATTATCTTCATATTGGCTCCGGCGATTCATGGCGTCAATCCGTCCTTGCAAATCAATGGTTTTGATGTCACAAGATTCGAGCCCTTTCTGTACGGCTCCCACGGCGATGCGGTAATCGCTGTCATTTTCCAACTTTGATTCGAAACTCTCCCCTTTTTTCTTGTAAGGTACCACGATAATGGTTGGTTTGGGAAAGCGAGTTTTGGGTGTTTCTGCCAACATTGCATCATAATGTGTATTTTTCCGTACATCATTAATCAACTGACGAAGACGCAAGGTGATCCGCATTGTTCCTTGGAAACGTCCGCCAACCTTTGTTGATTTGCCGGATTCTTCTACACTGACCACGTAAGGTGTGTAGCGGGCCTGATTATTAAAAAAGGTATTGGTATAAGCCTCGTTAGGCTTGCTGACCAAAGGTTTGCCGTCATTAACACCTTCTACTCCCTGAAAGAACAGGGTGTAGATAAGTGATTTGATAGCGTCTGTTTCAACCCCTTTTTTGCTATCAGCGATCCCTGCCGAGGTAAAAACGGCGGTTGCACCTTTGTCAGTTTCCAAGGAAACAATCTGAAGGTACTCCTGCGCTTTCGCTGAAGTTGTACAGAGGAATAACAGTATGCCAAGTATGGTTATTACTTTCTTCATAAATAAACGATTACAGTGAGAATAATGGTGCTACGGTTGCTTTCACTTTTAGGGCTTGTTGGTTTTGTGCAGCTTCGTCAAGAGCTTGGAAAGCCTCCATGGCGGTGAATATTTTTTTATCTCCTTGAACAATCTTGCACTGAGACATGGTTCCGTCTACCACTTCTTCCACTTTCATTTTACCGATCTCGCTGTATGTCGTGCGACCGGCTCTCATGCTGGGAGCTAAAACAGAGAAATAGTCTCCTTTTTTCACCCCGTGATCCGAGCCTAAGTTGATATAACATTTCACGAGTTTATCTTTCTTTACTTCATAATCCATGGGTACGATTGTGCTTTCCAATGGAAATTCTTTGATCAGGAAATCTCCTATGTCACTGTTGATCATGTTGACTGCACTGGCGATCGCTTTATCTTTTGAGTCTGATAAATCCAAAAATTTACCTACTGTACCTCCAAGTCCGGAGGGGGAATGGTCAAACGTGGCTGTTGCGACGGTAGTTGAGGAAACTACTTCTGTCACGGTTATAGAATAATTCAGAACACAGGAATACATCGTTTTTCCATCTTTTTGTTCGGATTTCACAGAACAAGCCAACACGTTTCCATTTAAAATATAATCATGGGCAGCGGCAGTGATGGTTTGCGTGCGTGCTTTTTCATCACTCAACGCTTTTTCATCCGAGCGACGCTCTCCTTCTTTTTTCATGGAATGTTCTGCGTCCTGATCCACCAATTCAAAACGTTTTGTCTTATTGAGGGCAGCCATGACTGCGTGACGAATTTTGTCACTATCGCTTTCACTAACACCGTTTGCTTCCGTGAAGTGTTCAACGTACATTCTCGGTTTCTTTGCTTCTTGTGCTTTCACCACGATCATCGCTACACAAAGTAACACCACGCAGGTAATAATTTTCTTTAACATAGTAGTAAAATTTAAATTAAAGGTTAATAGTATATTGTTTTATAATTTTGCTTTAGCATCCTTATGTCCCATGTCTGCAGCCTTCTTGAAATTCTTCCGGGCCATCATTCCGTTGCTTCCCACCGTACCACAGCCGTTTTCATAGATCAGTCCCAGCATGTAGTATGATTTTGCGCTACCGGATTTTTTGAAGAGGCGGACAGCATCCAGTCCTTTCCCATTGTCGAAAGCGGTCATTCCGGCGTCATAATCGGCATCCTTCTTTTCCGCAACGGGTTGCGATGGCACTTTCTCCGTCTGCACTTCTTTTTTCTCGGAAGCGGTTACCGGGGGAGTGGTTTGAGACTGCACGGTGGGAGTCTCTTGCTTTGTTCCCGTTTGTTTTTGTTCTGTCGGGGGAGTCACGGGTGCATTCTTAACCGGTTCGTCCTTTTTAGACATGAAAATGTAGCCGACTACAACGGCGAGTAGAATGACACTCAAAGGAATCCATTTACTTTTACTTGAACCCGACTTGGGAATGGGACGTTGGTGTGATCCGGTTAAAGCTCCTACACCTTTCTGGCTAGCTTCCTGTGATTGAATAGGTCGGTCAGAAGACGAGGCGGAAACCACCGCCGGTTGAGTGGCTTTATTCGCGGGTTTATATAATTCCGTCATCTCTTTTTCAATGTCGGCTTTCGTATCCTCCACGTCCAGTTCCCTGGCTTTTTGATCCATCATCTGGCGTCCGGCAATACCGATATTGCTATTGGTCGTCAGGAGTAGTTGTTGGAAAGCAAGGCGATATTCGTTGATGGATTTCTTTTCACATTCCACGCAACGGTTCTTTCCTTTTACTTTACAATCAAAGCAAATCTCTTTCCCGCATTTGGGACATCGGGCGTGTCTGTCGTCAAAAGGATTTCCACATACTTCACAGTATTCGGCTTCATCCTTTTCCATGACAATGGTCGTGTTATGGTGAACCGTGGAAGAGTTATCGACACTTGACGTATTGATGTTGGCATGGGTTGTGGAGGATTGATTAATTCCCCCGGAAACATTAGCACGTGCTCCCGCCCCTATAATCGGTTCTGTCGTTCCTGAAGGCTTCACTTTATTCAACATCTCTTCTGCGGTGGTCGTGTCGTCGTTTGACTCAAACGGGACTTCAGCCCCGCAATCCCGGCAAAAACGTTCGTCTGCATCTGCGGGCTGACCACATTCCGGACAAAATCTCTCTTTACTCATGATCTTGTATGTTTATTTATTTTTCTTTTTTATTAATTTCTTTGGTTTACGCGGTGGAGGAAGTTCAATGGGCTCACCTGCGGGGATTTCCGGTGTTTGCGGAAAGACTTCTGTGCCGTCCTCCAGTAAAAGGGAGGTGACCAGAAAGTTTCCGGTTTCTTCCTCTACGTTTCCGGTAACCCCGATATGCATCCCGTCATAAGGGATAAAAAACGGGTCTCCGGATGGTAAAATCCCGGTCCGGTAAAGCTTGTATTTTTTACCGTCATCATCCGTGAGGATTGCCCTCCGACCTTCGGATTTCGACCCGTGGTCCAGTAGGGGGCATTCCAGGATTCCGTGAATGGTTGTCATATCTTTATGTGTTGAATTGAAAAATCATTTTACTATATACTGGCTCCACAATCAGCGCAGAATTTCATTCCGGGCTCCAGCGAGGCTCCACAATCCGGACAGAGGGTCGACGTGACTGTTTTTGCCGCGGGGGCTTGTGGTGTTTGTGCCTGTTGTGGCCGTGGGGCTTGTTGTTCGGGTTGTGCCGGAGCTACCTGTTGAGGTGTCTGCGGTGGCATATTATTGTGAGTCGTGTAATCCAACGCCCGGTCATAAGCCGTGTCCATTCGTCCTTCCTGACGGAGTATACGCTCGTCCCGTTCACGTAGCTGGCGTTCTTTTTCGGCCATTTCTTCTTGAGCCCGACGTTCCTTGTCTTCCACCTTCTGTGCTTGAATTCCTCCGGTCATAGTCATCATGTCCCGCATCATCTGGAACATTTGGGCTTGATTCTCCCGGTGATCCGTGTCACGAGAGGCCCGTTCGGCTTCCAAGCGAGCGTCCATTTCCCGGCGTTGAGCTTCTAGTCGTTCACTTGCCTCACGCTCGGCCTCCGAGCTGTATTTATTTTCAGCATAAGCCACGGCAGCATCTCCACCGTTTAATGCCCACACTTTTTCATCGGAAAGTTCTTTGGCATTTTCCCATTTAAGACGTTCCATTTCTTCGGCTGTCTTTAAGCGGTTTTGTTCTACTTCCGCCTCATGCTTGCGTTGATTTTCTTTTGCTTGTTCCTCCGCGTTTTGCATGGCCATAAATTGTTGGAACTGGTTGTCGTCATCTTCCCGGTCCATATCATGCATCCGTTTGGCATCATTGTAGTCCATGTCTCGCTGGCGTTGATCCAGATCGAGGTTCGTTTCGGCCACCACGCGTTGTTTGTCAACTTCTTTATAGAAACGGCTGTCCTCGTAATCGTCTTGAAGACCTTGTAGCTCAAGTTCTTTTTTGATAATTAGAGTCGCTTTTTCAGCTTCGCCTTCCATACGGGTGCGCTCGAACTCGATACCGTCACGGAGTTGCATCATCTGGAACATCATCCCTCGTTGGTAATCGTTTGTTTCCAGTTGATTGTGGAGAGCACGGGCTTCATCTTCACGAATTAATCCTGTCTTGACAATTTCCAGAAGGGCCGCATCCCGCTCTCCATCGTTTTGAGCCTCCCGTACGATGCGTTCGTTTTGCAGGAAATGTTTGAATTTTTCCACTTCGTCTTCATGTAGCAACCGGTCATGATTAATCGTTTCCAGTTGTTTATCCAGGTCGAGGTCGGTCGTGGCTTCGTGTAGACGTTGTTCATTCACTGTGTCTGCCATTCGGTTCTTGAAATCATTGGTACGTCGGAGGTAATCCAATTCTTTATCCGAAAGGTAAAGCTCGCGGCTCAACACTCTAAAACGCTCTAAATCCTCGCTGGTCGCTGAAATCTCAACAATACGCACGATGGATATTCCGAAGAAGGCTTCCGGTGCCACGGCATTGATTTTATCTTTCAGTAAAGCATGAAGTTCCTGCGGTATACGATTCGATGTAAGTTCCGTGTCATACAACGTATCTTGTAACACGTTCCGGATGGTATCCGTGATTTCGTCCACGATAACGGTCGTGTTCAACATCTGGCGCTCGGTCAGGTAATGAACGATGAAGCGCTCCGGGTCTGAAATCTTGAAATATGCGTTCACTCCCAGTGCCATATCCAGGTACCGGGTTTGTATCTTCATAGGGACAAAATCCTTGTAATTGTCGAGTTCGCCTTGTCGGGAACCGAAAAGAAGTGGGAAAGACTTATCCAGTAGGATAACAACCGAGAAAGCGGCTCCTTTCCGGGCGTTTTCCCGAATCAAATTTTGTTGTTGCAGGTAGAGTTCCTCCGTTGTCGTTTTCTCTTCTTTTTTCTTGTTTTTGAATAGGTTGACAATAAATGACCATCCCTTGCGTAACGAATCTGTCGAGGGACCGGAAGAATCACCGGACGAGCCTTTGAAATTATACGTTCCTCCGCTGATGGAGGCAATCGTGCGTCCGTTGGCACGGATATAGGCTGTTGTCCCTTCCGGGATGATAATACCTTGAATGTCGTTATACGAGTCGAATTCCGTTTCGTTAATCACACGGGCGACCTGTCCCGGTTGTATGTTCCAGTATATACGTCCCTTGACCGAATTGATGTCTGACGTCGTTTCCGGTGACGGGGTAGATGTTTTTTCCGCAAGAGCTACTTTCTGACCGCATTTGATACAAAATTTAGCTCCAGGTTTTAACGGGGTTCCGCATTGGGTACATGTGGTTAACTCCTCTATTTTTTGTCCGCAAGAAGTGCAGAATTTTACTCCCGGACGAAGACTTGTGTTACATTTAGGGCAATTCATATTGTATAGTTTTATAGTTTCACGTTTAGTAGATTATCTTGTGGTATATACACTCTTAATTTTCCCATCCGAACTGGTCGTGACAACAAACCGAGTGGGGATCTGCCTTTCGGAAGTCAGGTCATAATTGAATTTCATCTCTTCTTGGCCGTTGCTGTACTTGATCTTTAAAACTTCTTCCACTGGGCGAGGTTTGATTCCATAGTTCGCGTACAAGTGTTGTCCTATTGTGGCATGAATTTGTTGGATGTTGGCATTTACAGCACCCCGTACCTGTTCCAGAATAGAGCCGTTCTCTTTTTCTGTTTTTATTTTCTCGATTGTGCATCCTATTTTAGTATTCGGATCGACCAAGGTCGTTTTGGATGTAGCTTTATTTCCGGATTTCAAGTTTGTACGAACGTTCATCGTGGTCATCGGGTCACCGAAAAGGTTGAACTCCACGACGGTCAGTGCGGCATGAGGGTCTCCCGGAACGGTTCCTTGCAACACGGCACTGCGGGCAATAAATAATGCTTCAGCCACGGTATAGCCTTGTAGGATGGCACTGATGAAATAACCGGCGATGATGTCGGCGTAACTTACCGATACTCCGGATTGGGGAGAAGAGGCGTCGTCAACGGCACCCCAAGCCACGCGTGATGATCCGACAAAGGCCAGCGTGTTCGTGAACAGGGAGGCAAGCATCATGCTGTGGTGTTGGTCCAGTCCGATAAAACGTCCCCCGTAACAGGCTTCGCTGATAACGATATTGGGTTCCTCGCAGGTCATCATGTGTTCCGGTTCTATGGCCGGTAATGCCCCGTACTCTTCCTTGTTGAGCATAACACCCGCGTAACCGCGTGATTCCAATCCTTCTCCACCGTGAAGATTGAAATAGTATAACGAGGCGTTCGTGTGGAAAACTTGATGAAGATTCCCTTCCACGACCATGGGGGAAAGGAGTAACCGGTTATAATAATGATCCGGTGACAGGTAACGGCTCAGATCACGGAAATAATTCCCGTTCAGAAGATCATTTGCCACGTAACTGGACACTTTTTTCCAGTGCGGGTCACATTGACCGTAAGCCTCGTTCATCGGGAAACCGTTGGAATAATCGATGTCGCGCTCCAGATAACCACATAAATCTTCGAGTGAAGCGTCTTCTCCGAGGGGTAATCTTCCCACGAAAAAGAGCTGATCATAAGTAAATGCCGCTTGATTCTCGAGCAAGGTAATCATCTCCTTCCCATAGGGGTAAGCGTAAAGCATATCCGTGTCGATACTGTCATCGTTACTGTCGTTGGGAATGTAGTGATGGATGCATGGCATGGGAATAATGTCACTGCCTCCTATAATAAATAGATATTGCGATATTTCGTCTCCTGCCGCCTGTTCCCCGTTATGGGCATCCATCAGAATGTCCATGTAATCCCATAATGGGTTGGTTATTTTTAAATGTACTTTTTTCGAGTTGCCCCAAAAACCACTTTTCCGATACGTGTAATTACCCGCGTCGACGAGTTTATACGAGATGCCGTATTCCCGTTTCTGTCGGATGAATGCATCAAAGATGGCCATCAGACTTTGCTCGTCTGTTCCCGTCTTTTCGGCTAGTAGATCCAAGTTCGTGAAAATCAATCCGTGCATACTCATACCTTGAGGGTGAGGTTTGACGGGTGCCTTTTTTTCGGTGTTACTCTCTTGTTCTATTCTTGCTCCGCATTCCGGACAAAAATGTATATTCTGATCTTCGATACGATTACCACACTCTGGACAAAACATTGGTATTTCTTTTTATGGTTTGAGATATTTTTCCCGTCGCTTGCTAACTCCTGAAACATAATTGCGGGCCTCACTCGTGCTTAAACGATTCGTGAGGTGGCTGTATAACTGTTCGTAATTATATTTATTAATCAACGGGATTGCTTTGTTTAAATTCGTAGCCCCGGTAAAGGCTCTACTCACGTTTCCCGCTCCGGTATTATAGCTGGCAATGACACAAAGCCTGCGACAATGCGGGTCGGTGACAGAGGAAAATTGATTCATGAGAACACGAAGATAGGCCGTGCCCAGCTCAATATTATTGCGGGGAACGAAAAGATAACTCCGTGTTGGGGCCCAAGTGTTTTTATACACGTAATTATAGGCATCCAATCCCCCGGACTTGGGTACCAGTTGCATCAGCCCGTAAGCGGGTACCCAACTCGTCGCCTCGGGGTTGAAACGGGACTCTTGTTCCATCACGGCAAAAATCAGCGGTTGCTCGATTTGGAATACTTGTGAAAATTCTGCCACGAGGTCTTTATAAAGTGTTGCATTTTTTGATAGATTGTCGGAAACAAGATTCATCTCTATTTGAACCACTTGACGTACTTTCCCGTCGTTTCCTTTCACTTTCGTGATCTTTTTAGGGCTTTGTGCGGCTATTGTTTTTACTAAAATGGCCTTTTCAGCTTCATTTTGCCAACCCTGTGTTTTTTGTTCGGCCCGTTTGTGGGCTTCTTCCCGTTTGTCCGCTAGCGGATTGCCGGAATTCTTGTTGCCTTCTTCTTGCACCCGGCGAGCCATAGTTGTTCCCGTGGAAACCGTGTCCCCGGATGATTCTTTTTTTTGATTGGTGTTGAGGGTCAATTTTTGTCCTTTCACCGTAGGGGTGGGAGGGGCAGCACGAACGGGTGTTGTCTCTTTCCCCGTTGAACTTAAGGTTTTGTCGGGTTTATACATGGAAAAATCGACCAAACCGTCCAGTACGGGATTATTGGTTAAAGGCTTTGAGACGTCAACGGATGACTGGTAAGGGCAGGTTGATCCTTGGCTTTTCAGCAAATGTTCAATGGCGGTAGCCAAACGTGTGTTTATAGCGTTGGTATCTACCGTGTTGTTGTCATCAAGGGCGACTTCCACGAGGATTTTTCCTTGGTCAAAATCAACAATCGAGCGATTTTGATAGTCATTACTGTATTCGACCCATTTTGTCGGGGTGTTGTCTACGATCGTATCACTACCCCAGGTCTGTTTGATGGAGCGAGTATAACGAGAATAGTCCGCACGTGCCTGTGCCTCGTATTTTTCATATTCTTCCAGTGCTTTTTTACTATATTCTTCAAAATCAGCAACAGTTTGTGTCGCATCCTTTTCGAATTGCCTGCGGAGGGAATCGACAGCTGTTGCACTTGTTGATCCTACGGATTGTGCATGACTGATAGACGGTAAAATGATGATGCACAGAAGAAATATAAATTTCTTTGTGCTTAAATAATACTTAAATTTTAGTTCCACGCTTAAATGAAATTATTCCTATTGGTATTTCTTAATTTTAATCAAAAAAAAGGTGTTTAAAAGTATTGCAATATACAAACATTTTTGTTAATATAGATGATATTATTTATTAATTAATGTGTGCATATAAAATATAGTTATTCAATAAGTTAAAATCGGCTTTGGGAGCCTGTTGTTGAATTTTATTTTAACTATTATTAATTATTTGTTTTAGGATTAAATAGAGGTATCTTTTCTTTCTTAAAAAGGCTTTCTGTAGCCTTTTTTAATGTGAATAGTGAAGTTTTTTAACGTTCTATAAACCTCAATTATATATTTCAAGATGGTTTCATTTTGTGTGTTTGGGCAAGGGATGAATGAGGGGAGAAAGTAAGTGAGTTTTGTATAGGAAGTCTATTCTGATTTCATGTTGATTAATGGATGAATAGCACATCAATACCGTCATGAACCTTATAGATACCTTATAGAAACCTTATATGAACCTTATACTAAATAAGGTTCATAAAGTATAGATATAATATATTGAAAAGATTACTTGCGGTATTGATGACTTGTTGATACCCTATCAATAAGGTTACCTTTGAGCTGCTGTTTGGTATCTGCGGACTATCCCCTTATAAATAGAGTATCATCTTCAAACTTTCTTTTGTTGCCATTTCGTGTACTTGAGGTAGAGTAACGAAACGACACCGATTAATATGCCATAAGTGATTTCTACAGTCCACACGAATGCCACATCGGAACGAACGGCCGTGGTGAATAGCCACGTTTGGAACGTGTAGAAAATAAGGACAAAACTCTCAAGAATGAGTGCATGCGTGGTGTTCCCTGTTCCGGAGATGGCCTCGAAGAACGTGATTCCGAAACAGAAACTGAGGGCTGCCAGACCGACCACGTAAAGAGACGGAATAGATGCTGCGATCAGTTCGCTACTATTGGAGTAGATGGATAGCACGTAATGTGGGAATATGTAGCATATAAGTAGAACGGGAAGGACGCTTAGCATGGAGAGTTTCACGATTCGGCGTAAGGTGCTCATGATTTCCGGCTGTCTTTGTTCTCCGATCAAGCGGCTGGTTAGCGTGTTTGCAGTCGCACCGTAACCGAATACCGGGATGAGGATAAGCATATAGACACTGCGTACGATAATGGTTATCGCGATGGGGCGTTCTCCCATGTGTTCGATGAGCATGAAAAATATGTACCATGTTCCAAATGACAATAGCTTTTGCAACATGGTCGGGAAGGCCGTTTTCAGCACGGTGAGCATGAGCCAACCTTCCAATTTGTGGAACGAGAAAAGTGCATATTGTTTGATCGGGAGTTTTAATAAAGTATAGAAAATGAAAATAAGACAGGCGGAAATCTCTGCCATTACGGAGGCAAGTGCCGCGCCACCGACTCCCAATTCCGGAAAACCGAATTTCCCGAAAATGAGTAGATAGTTGAAAATCACGTTAATGGTGGCCATGGCTGCCGTTGAGTAACCGATGATCTTCGTGTTGGAGAGTCCGATGTAAAGGGCTCGGAACAGGAAGTTGAAACACACGAATATAATCCCGTAATGGCGGTAGGACATGTATTCCATGGCTGCCGCGTAAATATTGGGTGACTGGATGGAGGCTCCAAGCAGTACATCACTGTAATATCGTTGAATAAGAAAGAGTGTCATGGACAGGAGAAACACGAAACATAGCCCGTGTTCGAAAACAACCCCGATCCGGTTTAGTTTACCTTCGCCGAGTCGCCGGGCCACGATAATTTGTATCCCGATAGAAAATCCCCAGGCTAGCGTGGAAAAAACATAATAGTAGATTCCGGCCATGGCGGAAGCTCCCAAGGCAACTTCGCTGACTCGTCCCAAAAATGCCGTGTCGGTAAGGGTAATGAGAGTTTGTGCCAAACTACCCAATATGATCGGGTAAGCTATGTTCCAGATGGTTTTGTTCGTGATGATTGTTTTCATGTAGGTGTTTTTACGATACAAAATTACGTTAGTATTTCGAAAATTAAAAATGGCTAGTGGAAATTTGAGGAATAAATAGTAACTTCGTGAGTTTAAATTTTAAATTCAGAAACAATGACAATAGAAGAACAGGTTAGCAAAGGCATCATGGCTGCCATGAAGGCTAAAGATACCATTCGTTTGGAAGTTTTAAGAAATATAAAGAAGGTTTTTATCGAGGCAAAATCTGTTGCCGGGGCTCCGGAGCAAATTGCTGATAGTGAAAGCGTGAAGATTATCCAGAAGTTGGCTAAACAAGGACGCGAGTCGGCCGAAATATATAAAAATCAAGGACGTGAGGATTTGTATGCTCACGAGATGGCACAGGTTGAGGTGCTGAACGAGTTCTTGCCGAAGCAGTTGAGCGAGGAAGAATTGAGAACTGCGTTAAAAGTGATCATTGAGAAGGTTGGGGCGACTTCCGCTAAGGAGATGGGAAAAGTGATGGGTGTTGCTTCCAAAGAATTGGCCGGGGTTGCTGACGGGAAAGCTATTTCAGCTATTGTGAAAGAATTATTAAGCTAAGGTTCATAGGGATTTAGCAGGAAAGTCTACGGATTTAACGATCGGGTTATTGATTTTCTTTATGGACTGATTGAAAATAAATATCAGGAATAGAGAGCATTGATGAAATAATTAACGATCTTTGTATATACGTAAAGATATTCACGTGACGGTGGGGAGGGAAACGTGTATGGTGAGCTTTGTAGACTTTAGGACTTTTATGAACTTGTAATTAAGTGAAAAATGAGTAGTGTGAAAGATTGGACTGCCAGCGTAATCAAACAGGCAGAAATCGATAAATATCTGGATGGGGGAAAGGATTTTATTGACGAGGAACAGATATTTGCGGATATTGAAAAGTATAAAAATCCCGACAAACAACAAGTTCGGGATATTTTACAGAAATCTTTGGATATAAAGATTTTAACTCCGGCAGAAACGGCCACCTTGCTGAACGTGGAGGACCCGGAATTATTACATGAAATGCAGGAGGCGGCGTTGGAAGTGAAGAAAAAAGTATATGATAATCGTATCGTTTTCTTTGCTCCTTTGTATTTGTCGAATCTTTGCGTGAACAGCTGTAAATATTGCGGGTTCCGTGCGGAGAATAAAGACGAAGTTCGCCATGTCCTGACGATGGATGAGGTGCGGGATGAGGTGGCTGCCGTGATTGACGAGGGACATAAGCGAATGATTGCCGTGTATGGCGAGCATCCTAAAAATGGAGCCGACTATATTGCGGATTCTATTTCCACGATTTATTCCGTGAAACGCACGACTCCTACGGGGAATGGTTTTAATAATATTCGTCGGGTAAACGTGAACGCGGCTCCCATGGAGATTGCCGACATGAAGAAATTATGGCGTGCGGGAATCGGTACGTTCCAGGTGTTTCAGGAAACTTACCACCGGGGAAGATATGCTGAATTGCATCCGGCAAACACGGTGAAAGGAAATTATCGCTGGCGGCTTTATGCCATGCACCGGGCTATGGAGGCCGGAGTAGACGACGTGGCTATTGGGGCTTTGTTCGGTTTGTACGATTGGAAGTTCGACGTGATGGGTCTGGTGCATCATGCATGGGATTTGGAAAAACATTTCGGTATCGGACCGCATACCGTGTCATTCCCGCGTATGCAACCGGCTCCCGGTTCATTCTTGAGTGAACATTCTCCTTATATCGTGAGTGACGAAGCCATGAAACGGGTGGTTTCCGTGTTGCGTCTGGCAATTCCGTATAGTGGCTTGATCGTGACGGCACGTGAGAATCCGGATCTGAAACGCGATCTGATCAATCATTACGGGTGTACGCAAACGGATGCTTCTTCTAAGTTGGGGATCGGGGCTTATGCCAAGAAGTTGAAACAAGAGGAGAACCCGGATAAGGTGCAGTTTATGTTGGGCGATCAGCGTTCTTTGGACGAGGTAATCCGTGAATTGGCCCATGACGGGATGATTACTTCTTTCTGTACGGCAGGGTATCGCTGCGGTCGTACGGGGGATAAGATCATGAATTTGTTGGAGAAAGGTGTGGAAGGTAAATTCTGTAAACTGAATGCAGTATTGACGTTCCGGGAATATCTGAATGACTACGCTTCTCCGGAGACTCGTGAGATCGGAGAGAAGTTGATCGCACAGGAGTTGCAGGAAATTGAAAATATGCCATTCTTTACAGATAAAAAATTACTCCCCACGTTCCGTTCCTATTATGATAGAATCGCGAGAGGGGAGAGAGATCTGTATATGTAATTTAGAGTTTAAAGTTTAGAATGAAAAAGATTCCGTGATTGCCGATTCGATGATTGGGTGATTAAAATCACTTCATCGAAAATCATTAAATCACTTAATCGATAGGATCTAAAATTAAAAAGGGAGTTTGAGCGTGATGCGTTCAGCTTCCTTTTTTCTTTTTATTTCTTCTTTTTCACCTTTGCGGAAGACGTAGACCAGGCCGAAATGTTCGCATTTTTGGCGGCGTATTTCTTCGTCTTCGAGGTCTGCGTAATGAGCCTCGATTTCGTTCCACAAGGTTAGAATGTATTCGTCGGCCTCGCCCCGGTATTGTGCTACTTCGGCACTGCAACGTGCGGAGTTCTGCTGGAATTGCTTTTGGGCGGCATAGGCTTGTTTGAAGTTTTCATAGTTCACTTTCACCAGAGCGATGGAAGGACTGTACACGGGATTTCCCCCGCCATTACGAGTACGTTCTTGTTCTCCGGTTATCACTTTTGCTCCCCATTCCAGTAAATCCTGATCAGAAACCAGTGACGGGAGTTTAGTATCATTTTCATCAATTCCATAAAAAGTTCTTGCCACGGGTTTTAATTCTCCCCGGGCTATCGTGAAATTCAGTACTTGCAGAAAATGAGAAATGTATAATTTTGCTTTTCGTGTATATTCTGCATATTTCCGGCTGTTCACGTTTTGTTTATCTCTGGCACATTGAGAATTCGTGATTGCCGTTTTGAATCTTGGTAAAAAGAATTCAATCTTTTGCCTAAGATTTAATGAAAACGGTAAGTTGTTGATATTAGAAAACTCTTCGTTATTCAAGGCTGTTTCTAATGCCCTTATCCTTGCTGCGTCTGTATTCGGTAATCTTCTGTAAGGCATATCCTTAGCAATTAGTTAAATAATGATCAAAACTCTGATGCGAAGGTATGAAAAATATTAATGTAAATCAATATTCGCCCGTGAGATTTTGTGATTTATGATTTACGATGAAGTGATTCCTCCCCACAAGCTAACTTTTTATTATAAATTATTTTTTTATTGTGTTTTTATAATGAGTATAGTTTTCCATAATATTGTTGACGAAGTTGAATGTTTGTTTCCCGTCGCAATAACCGAAACGGACAACAGAATCCCGGTATATTTCCGGTTGGGATTTATGGAGCATGAAATAATCCACGTTGTTATCCCAGACTTTTGGGTTTTTTCCGTATGATTCGGCTAAGCGGATGGCATCGAGTACGTGTCCCAGACCTGCATTATAGGCTGCCAAAGTGAACTTAATTTGTTCCAGCGTGTCGAGGTCGAATTTGTTGAACTTGTTTTCCAGGTATTTTAGATAGTAAGCCCCGACATGAATGTTGTCTTTAGGTTCTTCGTATTCTTCGAATCCGAGTTGCAGGGAGGTTTCCGGCATAACTTGCATCAGACCGACAGCCCCAAGGTGGGAAGTGGCTTCCGGGTCGAAACCGGATTCTTGGTAGATAACGGCTGCCAATAGGCGCCAATCCCAACCGATTGCCCGAGCCTCTTTTTTGATGATTGGGTCAAAGCTGGAGATAACTCCATTTTTCAGTTTGTAGTATTTGGAGTTGTGTAATGACGTGATGTAACTGTTTTTGTAATAACGGTTATACAGGACATTTAGTTTTCCGCTCTTTTTAATGGCGTCCAGCCAAGTATTGATTTCTTCATCCAATAGAGTAGCTTTTTTCGTGACGGCCCAAGCCACAGGGCTCTCGGCGGATAGCTGAAGAGAGTAATCAATATGTTTCATGTACTGGGAGGCGATCTGGGCAATATTTTTATCGATGACCGTGTAGGGAATTTCCCCGTTTTCTATTTTTAGTAAAATGTCTTCGAACGTGACATCTTCCAGTTCGGTGATTTTCAGATTTAATTGTAAGGAATCGTTTAAGTGTTGCAGGAATCGGGTGAAAGAGGTGCCTTCCTGTAAAAATATTTCTTTACCCTTGAGGTCATCTACCGATTGGAGAAGCGTGTCCGACGTGTGTTGAACGAGTACTTGGCTGGTGGTGAATAGGGGGAGGCTGAATTGCACGTCTTCTTTTCGGGAATCCGTGACAGAGAGGCTCATGGCGATCAAGTCATATTGGCCTTCATTCAGTTTTTGAATACTTTCGTCAATATTCGTGTTTATTTCGATATTTAGCTTCACTCCCAGATAATCGGCGAAATCTTTTACCAATTCGTAGTGAAATCCTTTGGGAATACCTTTATACACGTAGTAGTCTGTCGTGTTGTAATAGCTACATACATTTAATACCCCGCGTTGCTCTATTTTTTCCAACGTTCCGGGTTCTGGTATGACTAGCGGTAGTTCTTCTTGTTTTGTTTTGCACGAGGTGAAACAAAATAAGAACAACAGCGTGTACGTAATAGTTTTTATTATATACATACTGCAAAAATACGGAAAATGTTGTAAACTACCAAATTAGTAAAAGTAGTTTGTGGTTTTCATCACGTTAGCGAGCTTCTTGTGTTAGTCAAAAAAGTTCCACCGGATACCGAATTTCACCTTTGCCGGGTTGATTGGATAGGTGTATGCCGAGAAATAATCCCTGCTACCAAAGAACTCGTTAAAGTGTTCGTATTTAACAAATAAGTCGGCTCGTTTTATATTTAACGTGACGAATACATCCATTTTCGGATAGTTTCCGGTTTTCTCGATTTCTTGGTTGTAGAACTGCATGATTGCCGGGTCGTACGCATTTGCATAGAACGAGGTGTTGTAGAACAAGTCGATACCGATCTGGAAACCCAAAGCTTGTTTAAAAAAGCGGTTCTGGTAGTAATTGTGCGAGTGAAGTGCTACTTGGGGTAATGGTAGTATCTTTTCCTTGTTGGTCACTTGGTAATACACTTTCTGGTCGAAGTAGAAATGTCCCAGTCGGAATATTTGTTTTGCCCATGCCGTGAATACCATAAGGTCTCCATCATATTGACGGGGCATAGCGGTTGTGTCGAAATAAATATAGTTCTTTGTGTTGTTGAGGGCCACCCCGACTTCTGTCCGAAGGCGTTTATTCGTGTAATGCCCTCGTAAATTGTAGGCGTGTATCTTGTCAAAACTATTCTCCCATTGATTGTGGTTCCCTTGGTATTGGAGATAATAGTGATTCGGGGTTTGCGTTTCCAGCAAGGCATGGACGGTGACGGAGGAATTTCTTCCTTTATTCAAGTACTGGATAATTTGTCCTTCTAGTGAATAGTCGGCAGAATAATCTCCGGCTAGGCAGAAACTCCCCCAGATGTCGAAATTAAACATGGTGGTACTGTCCATGTTAAAGGTTCCTGCTGTCAGGTATGTCCCGGTGTATTTGCTGGTTCCCCTGTTATTAATTGTGTCCAGCGAGACCCGTTGATCGTAACTCAGGTATTTGAATTTAAGTCCGGCATACACGCCCGGTAAATATTTATATTTGGGATGTTCATTCAAAATGAATTTGGCATCGATTTCATATTTCCGGTTTTTGATCATGTCGGAATTTCCCTGTTTACTAATGTAGGTGGTATCAGAGAAAAATCCTTCTTCGACACTTTCTTCTTTGAACGAGTAACGATTATCCTCTGCTTTGAGGGCCAAGGCAAATTTCATGGGATAGGTTATCGTGGTGTCTATCGTGGCACTATCTTTTTGCGTGATGATTTCTTTGGGATTGCCGATATTGTATTGCGCTAGAGCCTTGAAATTGAAATTCATGAGGTTGTTCTTTGGCTCCATGGCAAGCCGTGTGCCGACAACTTTGGGATCAAGCGAGGTATCCCGAATATCGGCTAGGTTTTCGATACCACCATTCTCGGTGATGTGTGCCATATTCTGGTTTATGAACATGGATACTGCCATCCGGTCTTTTTCGTATGAACTGAAAAAAGAAAAATTGTAAGTTTTGGATTTTTGATAAGAATAGGCACCATCCGATGAAATGAGGTTATACCGGAATCCGGCATTCCAATAGGGGCGTATGTTCTGGATGTGCCACACGTCCAGCCAGTCCTCTGTTTTTCCCCGGCCCCCGCCGTTGAAATAACTTAATTGCGTGAAAGGCGTGGTAGTATTGTAATCTAACGCGTCTTCCGGTTTAAAGAAATAATCTCTTAGCCGATCTTGCGGTAAGAAATCTTCTCCTCGGGGACGCAGGATGTAAATGTCTGATACGTAAGGTGCCGGGAAGTTTCCCAGGTATGTATTGGAAACACTGTGTTTGAATATCAAGTTCGTGTTTTGTAACCCGTCTTGGAGAGTGTCAATCTGGTAAAATTCTTTATACACACCGTCGTGTACCCATTTCCAAGTTAAACGATGATGCGGAACGTAACGTTGTTCTTTCGTGGAATCACGTTGCATTCCTTCTTCCCGGGGATCCCTTCCATCGGGGTTTTCGTAACCAAAATCACTCTGGGCTAGCGACGTGAGTGAAATCAGACAGCATACTATGGTATAAAATATATTTTTCATGGCCTGCAAATATACAGAAACTTTTAAAACTCTCATAAATTAATTACCTTCGCGTCGAATATGTTATAATAATTTTAGTATGGATAAAAATCATCTCGTGGAAGAAGAAGGTGAAGGTAAATCGTTAAACTTCATCGAACAGATTATTGAAGAGGAGTTGGCCGAGGGAAAGAACGGCGGTCGGGTACATACTCGTTTCCCGCCGGAACCGAACGGGTACTTGCATATCGGACATGCAACCTCTATATGCTTGAACTTCGGATTGGCAACCGAATACCAGGGAAAATGTAACCTGCGTTTTGATGACACAAATCCTTCAAAAGAGGATGTCGAATATATTGATTCCATACAACAAGATATTCAATGGTTAGGTTTCCAATGGGAAGGAGAACCGCATTTTGCATCTGATTATTTTCAACAGTTATATGACTGGGCTGAAAAATTGATTCTGGAGGGAAAGGCTTACGTGGACGATCAGCCGGCAGAAGTGATCAGCGCTCAACGTATGACTCCCACGGAACCCGGAGTAAATAGTCCTTACCGGGATCGGACTCCGGAAGAGAATTTGGATTTATTCCGCCGGATGAAAAACGGTGAGTTCCAAGCCGGAGAGAAAGTTCTGCGAGCAAAAATAGATATGGCATCTTCTAATATGTTGATGCGTGACCCGATCATGTATCGTATCATGCACGTGGCTCATCACAGAACCGGGGATAAATGGTGTATTTACCCGATGTATGATTTCACGCATGGTCAGAGCGATTATCTGGAAGGTATTACACATTCGATATGTACATTGGAATTCGAGGTACACCGTCCTTTGTATAATTGGTTTCTGGATCAGTTGATTGACACGGAGTATCGTCCCCGGCAGATTGAGTTTGCCCGTCGTAACTTGAGTTACACGGTGATGAGTAAACGTCGTTTGCTGGAACTCGTTCAGAAGGGAATTGTGGCTGGTTGGGATGATCCTCGTATGCCGACGATTACCGGGTTGAGACGTGCCGGATATACCCCTGAATCTATCCGTAATTTTGCGGAAAAGGTGGGTGTTGCCCGTCGGGAGATCGTGGTGGATATGGCTTTATTGGAGTTCTGTGTCCGGGAGCATTTGAACAAAATCGCTCCCCGCGTGATGGCCGTGTTGGACCCGGTTCGGGTGGTGATTGACAATTACCCGGAAGGACAGACTGAGACCGTGGAGATCGAGAATAATCCGGAGGACGAAACAGCCGGAACGAGAATGGTTCCTTTCTCTCGTGAACTATATATCGAACGGGATGATTTCATGGAGGATGCTCCGAAGAAATTTTTCCGGATGACTTTGGGTAACGAGGTTCGCTTGAAAGGGGCTTATATCGTGAAGTGTGAGAGCGTGGAGAAGGATGCGGAGGGAAATATCACGACAATTCATTGTACGTATGATGCGGATACCCGTAGCGGTACAGGATCGGCAAGTAACCGGAAGGTGAAAGGTACTTTGCATTGGGTGTCTGCTCCGGATGCTATCGAGGCGGAAGTGCGTTTGTACGATCGATTGTTTAAAGATCCGGACCCTGCCGGGCATAAAGATGTTGATTTCAAGGAATTCTTGAATGAAAACTCATTGAAAGTTTTGACGGGCTGTAAGTTGGAGCCGAGTTTGAAGGAGGCGAAAGAAGGTGACCGTTTCCAATTCCAACGTCTGGGATATTTCTGCGTGGATAAAGATTCCAAGCCGGGAGCGCAGGTGTTTAACCGGACTGTTGGTTTGAAGGATACGTGGGCAAAACAAAATAATTAATGTGATGAAAGTTACAAAGGAGAAGTTGATGAGTGAAATCCGGGCGTATCTGTTGATCACGTTCGGTTTGTTGATATACACGTTTGCCGTGACGGCATTTTTGGCTCCGCATCGTATGGTCGGTGGTGGAGTGACCGGTATTTCAACAATTATTTATTTCCTTTCCGGAGAGGTGATTCCGATCGGGTATAGCTATTTCGTGATCAACTTTTTGTTGGTGGCGATTGCTATCAAGATTCTGGGACCTCGTTTCGGTTTTAAGACCATTTACGCTATTTTCATGAGTTCTTTCCTGTTGAGTTTGTTTCAGAACCTGATACACGAACCTCTGTTGGAAGATAAATTCATGTGTGCTGTGATTTCCGGTATCATGTGTGGTGCGGGTATCGGTATTTCTCTGGTGAACGGGGGAAGTACTGCCGGTACGGATATTGTCGCCATGATTATCAACAAGTACCGGAATATCAGTCCGGGTAAAATTATCATGTACATCGATGTGTTTATCATCGGATGTAGTTACTTTATCGGGGAGGATACTGCGATAGATCCCACGGCAAAAATAGCCACTATTATCTATGGTTACGTGGTGATGGGGGTTAACTCCTACACGATTGATTTGGTATTTACGGGACAGATGCAATCGGTACAATTCCTTATATTTTCTCAAAAATACGAGGATGTGGCGAATTCCATTACCCGTGATTTGCGACGCGGCGTTACCGTGGTGGATTGTCAGGGATGGTATACCGGAGAGGCGCGTAAGATGTTGATCGTGGTTGCCCGTAAGAGCGAGATGCAAAATATTATGCGTGTAACGAAGATGGCAGATCCGGATGCGTTCTTGACGATGAACACCGTTATGGGGGTTTATGGTCGGGGATTCGATACGCTGAAAATCTGACGATTCAAATTATAAGAGAGTTAAAGGTTCATAAAGTTTATAAAGTTCATAAGGTGACGGGAGCCTTTCGGACTTTATGAACTTTCGGAACCGAAGGTTCGACTTTATAAACCTTATGAACAAGAAGTGGATCAAAAGCCTTTTTGATCCACTTCTTTTTTTCGTATATTTGTCGGGTTAAAATGCACGACAGATGAAAATTAAAGTATTTACAAATAATCCATGGCAAGAGAACACGATCGTGTTGTATGACGAGACAGGGGAGGCCGTGGTGATTGATTGCGGTTGTTTTTCGAAGGAAGAAGGACAACGTTTGAAGAGTTTCTTGGTGGAGAATCAGTTGACGCCGGTAGCATTGTTAAATACACATTTGCATATCGATCATATTTTCGGGAATAATTTCATGCTGGATGAGTTTGGGCTATCAGCCCGGGCGCATGAGGCGGATTCGTTTTGGGTAGAGGATGCCGAAAGGTACGCGGCTATGTTAGGTGTGAAAGGAATTACCCCGCCACCGGCTTTGGGGGAATACCTGAAAGATGGGGATATCGTGAAGTTCGGACATTCGGAATTGAAGGTGATCCATGTCCCGGGACACTCTCCGGGAGGGCTTTGCTTTTATAGTGAAAAGGATAAATTACTGGTTGCGGGGGATGTTTTGTTCCAGGGAAGTATTGGCCGGGCTGATTTGCCGGGTGGGGATATGAATCAGTTGTTGAATGGTATCCGGGAAAAATTGTTTATATTACCCGATGATGTTCGTGTCATTCCCGGGCATGGAGGATTCACGACGATCGGAGAAGAAAAAAGAATGAATCCATTTTTTCAATAGAGTTATATGAGAAGGATCGGAATAATTGTGGCCATGACGTCCGAGTACGGACTGGTGAAATCATTATTGGAACAGACAAAAGAAGAACCTGTTCGCGGACTTCTTTTTACGGAAGGACGCATCGGGAACGTGGAAGTTATCTTGGTTAAAAGCGGTATTGGAAAGGTATGTGCTGCTGTCGGTACGATGGAAATGATACAGCGTTACACGCCGGATATTATTGTCAATACCGGGGTTGCGGGGGGGATAGATCCCTTGACAGAAGTGATGGATATTGTCGTGGGCGAGAATATGGTTTATCATGACGTGTGGTGTGGAGAAGGAAATGAATATGGTCAGGTGCAAGGTTTGCCGGCTCGTTTCGTTTCGGATAAGGAGCTGTGTAAATTGGCATTATCTGTTGCTCATGATGGTAATGTTTACGGAGGTTTGATATGTAGCGGGGATAAGTTTATTACCGATAAAGAGGAGTTGACGGAGATTAAAAAACGTTTTCCGGAAGGAATGGCGGTAGACATGGAATCATGTGCCATTGCACAGGTTTGCTATATGTGTGGGGTTCCATTCTTGAGCTATCGTATTATCAGTGATACTCCCGGGGTAAAAGATCATTACAAACAATATTTGAATTTTTGGGAAGAGGCTCCTAAACGTTCTTTTGAAATGATTAAAGTGTTGATCAAAGCCTTATCAGAAGAATAAAATTTGAAGCATGGAAAAAATACCGAGTTTTACGATTGATCACCTGCGCTTGTTGAGGGGAATTTATGTTTCCCGTAAAGACTATTTAGGTGATCAGGTGGTCACGACGTTTGATATACGCATGAAGGAACCGAACCGGGAACCCGTGTTAGGACAGGGAGAGTTACATACGATAGAGCATCTGGCGGCGACCTATTTGCGCAATCATAAGGAGTGGGGTGACAAGATCGTGTTTTGGGGACCAATGGGGTGCTGTACGGGAAATTACTTTTTGATGAAAGGCGACTTGGAGTCCCGTGACATCGTGGAGTTAATGCGGGAAACCTTCCGTTTTATCCGGGATTTCGAGGGAGAAGTCCCCGGTGTTGCTGCTAGAGATTGCGGTAATTATTTGTTGCACAATTTACCCATGGCAAAATACGAGGCTGCAAAATATCTTTCCGAAGTGTTAGACGTGATCGAAGAGAAGAATTTGATATATCCAATATAATGAAAATAGGAATTATAGTTGTTTTGATAGCCTTATTAACGGCTTGTGGGGAGAATAAAGACAAGGAGAGAACGATTAGCGTGAGTATTTTGCCACAGCGTTATTTCGTGGAGAGAATTGCGGGTGATTACGTGAAGGTGAACGTGATGATTCCACCGGGAGCGAATCCTGCGGTGAGTGATCTGAGTACGGAGCAGTTGAAGGCTTTACACAATAGCTCTGTTTATTTTGCCGTGGGATATTTGCCTTTCGAGTTGAGTAATTTGTATCCTTTTCTGGAAACTCAGAAAAATATGTTACTCGTGAAGCAATCTGTCGGGATGGATTTGGAGCAAGGAACTTGTAATCATGACCACGGACATGGACATCAGCACGATCACGGTTCGCATGACGGGAATTTTGATCCTCACGTGTGGATGTCTCCCCGGTATGCGGAGATGATGGCTCGCACGATATTGGATGTGTTGGCGGCAAAATTCCCCGATCAGAGGGAGGCGTTTGAAAAGAACTATCGTCAGTTCCGGGTGGAGATTGATAGCATTGATCAGGCAGCCCGTCGAATTATTCCGAAGAAAGAGAATAAAACTTTTCTAATTTATCATCCGGCACTGACTTATTTTGCCAAGGATTACGGGATGGAACAAATCTCTATTGAAGATGAGGGAAAGGAACCGAATCCTTCGCACTTGAAAGTGGTGATCGATACTTGCCGGGCTAAAGGAATAAAGATTGTTTTCATTCAGAATCAATTTGATGTGGCCAATGCCAAGGCTATCGCCAAGGAGATTGATGGAGAGGTGATAACCATAGACCCGCTGAGTCCGGACTGGAAGGCCGAGATGTGTTCTTTATTGGGTATCATTGAACAGAAAATGAAATAGAAGAATGAATGAACTTCTGGAGTTAAAAGGGATTACAGCGGGATACGAGCAGGCGGTCGTGTTGCGGGATGTAAATCTTACCATTCGGGAACATGATTTTATCGGGATCATCGGACCGAACGGGGGTGGAAAAACAACTTTATTGAAGGTGATTTTGGGATTGCTAAAACCTTTCTCCGGTGAAATTGTTTATCATGTTACTAAACAATCTTTGTTTGGTTATTTGCCTCAGAACAGCCGTTTTGACGCGAGATTTCCGATTAGCGTGAAAGAGGTCGTTTTGTCCGGTTTGATGTCGGAGAAGGGAATTTTTAAGGGTTACACGAGGGCTGATCGGGAAAAGGTGGATGAGCTTTTAAAAACATACGGGATGGGAGGATTCGGGAATCGCCCGATAGGAGAGCTTTCCGGGGGACAGATGCAGCGGGTATTCCTGTGTCGAGCTATTATTTCTTCCCCGAAGATTCTTATTCTGGATGAGCCTTCTACTTACGTGGATGCGAATTTTGAGAATGAGTTCTATTCCGTGTTGGGCGAGTTGAACAAAACGATGAGTATCGTGATGGTTTCTCACGATTTGGGAACAATCTGCTCTTACGTGAAGACGATAGCCTGCGTGAATGGCGGCTTGCATTACCATGAATCAAATCTGATCACGCCGGAACAATTGAAATTATATAATTGTCCGATTGAATTGATCTCTCACGGTACGGTGCCTCATCGGGTGTTGTTGAAACACGATCGTACAATTGAAAATGGAGAATTGAAAATTGAAAGTGAAGGGAAGCACTAGATTGATTGTTTTTTCAATCTAAAATCTAAAATCATTAAATCTAAAATTAATAAGGTGTTTGAATTATTAGAATATACTTTTTTCCAGAATGCATTGTTGTGTACAATTCTGATTGGCGTGAGTTGTGGATTGATAGGAACTTATATCGTGGCCAAACGGATGGTCTTTATCAGTGGGGGAATCACACATGCTTCTTTCGGGGGATTGGGATTAGCCTATTTCTTAGGGCTATCGCCTCTTTTCGGAGCGGCCGTGTTTGCTTTGGCCGCCGCTTTCTGTATTCTATATCTTTCGGATAACAAGCGATTTAAGGAAGATTCCTTGATTGGAATATTCTGGTCTGCGGGTATGGCCATCGGGGTGTTGTTTATTTATCTGACACCGGGGTATGCTCCTAATTTGTTATCTTATTTGTTTGGTAATATCCTCACGGTGACGGGGGAGCAGGTTATTCTCTCGCTTTTGTTGTGTTTAGTGATCATCGTGTTTTTTGCTAAATTTTATCGTCCTCTATTCTATATCGCTTTTGATAAAGAATACAGCCGGACACATTTCGTCGCATTGAATGGTCTGGAAATCGGAATTACGGCATTGATCGCTTTGTGTATCGTGTTGTGTATGAAACTAGCGGGAATCATTCTCGTGATTTCGTACCTCACCATGCCACAGGCTATTGCCGGGATGTTTCATAAGAATTTCACGAAACAGCTCGTGTGGGCAACGATTATTAGTTGTGCTGGTTCGGTTATCGGCTTATTTACTTCGGCAGCGCTGAAATTACCTTCGGGGGCAACTATCGTGCTTTGTTTCTTGTTGATATTTATTGTTTGCTATTTGTGGAAAAGGAAAAAATAAAAGTCGCCGAATTCGGCGACTTTCACTACTTATTCATTTTGTAACTTAATGCTCCAGAGGGACATTTGTTAATTTGTTCGATTAATTCTGCCGTTGTGGCGTTCTCGATTTTGACCCAAGGTCTTTCTTTGGGATTGTATACCTTGGGTAACATTTTCACGCACACTCCGGCGTGTTGGCATAAACCCGGTTGCCAGATAATGGTTAACTCTCCGTTTGTATATTCAATTTTCTTATCCATGTGTGCTTATTTTATATTAATACCTTTCATCACGATGCGTCTCCATTCGGGGTGTTTCTTGATATAAGCTGCCACGAAAGGACAAAGTGGAACTAACCGTAAACCTTGCCGCTCAATGTCTTGTAACGTTTTTTCTACCAACTGGCTACCTATCCCTTTCCCTTCCAGTTCCCGCGGGACTTCGGTATGGGTAAGATATATTTCTCCGTTGATTGATTTTATATATTCGATTTTCGGGGTATAGTTCCCGATACGGAATTCGTATTGTTGCCGATGTACGTCATCTTTTAATTCATAATCCTCAGTCATAGCCTTAATTTTTAAAGTTTAATTATAAATTAAACGTTTTGAAAAGCGATTTTGTTCTGTTTTTAGAGAATTTTTTGAACATGGATATAGTTATTCACTAACACGTGTTTTATTACTCTCATGGTACGTTGTTACTCTATTGTTTGGCTAGGTTTTCTCCGTGTCTTCTCCGTGCTTTCTCCGTGTCACTTGCGAGTGATCGCCGGAGAAAATACATTTGAATGCGGAATGAATCAAAACGGAGTTATATTGAAACATCGAAGGAACATAGGTATGACCTAGAGGTGATTGTATGTTAAAGTTTTGTTTCAATTGTTTTTGCTGGAAATTTATTTCTAGCTTTAGTCTGGTGTTTCCTTTTAGGATCTATGTATGATATGGGGTTTGTGACCTAAAATAATGTTAGGGTACGATAGTACCTTTTGTGGGTTTGTGGATAGTTATTTTGTTGGAGGTAAGAAACGGAATACAGGAAAGTCAATAGTGGATATGTAAATAAAGTTGTTTTATGGATGAGATAATTAAAAGATTTCGGGAAGGAAATCAACGTGCATTCGAAGAGTTATTCTGGGGATTTTTCTCTGCAGGACGCCAGTTTGTCAAGTCTTTCCAAGTTGACGATTCTTCTGCAGACGATATTCTTCAAGAGGTGTTCATTCATATCTGGGATAAACGACAAGCTTTCAAGAGTGAAGATCATTTTAAGGCTTATTTTTATAAAGCGTTGAGAAATAATACGGTGAAATACATCACGAGAAATAAACATGTACTGAATCTCGAATCTGCCGAGAACAAGGAGAGTGATGATGTATTGCTCAAAATCACCGAAATCGAGTTTAATCGTGAAATATCCCGGGCCATTTCCTTATTACCTGAAAAGCGTCGGGAGATCATTCTGTTGTCGATGTCCGGCATGAGCGAACAGATGATCGCCGACACTCTCAATATTTCTATCAATACGGTAAAGAACCAAAAAACAAAAGCCTATGCCTCTTTACGTCAAGAACTTAAAGATATTAGTAGTTTTGTTCTTTTATTTGGGTTGTGAAGTCTTTTTCTGACGTTCCAGCGTGTTTATGATCCGGGTTCGTATATCGTCTTTGTTAATCAGAGCGACAATTTGTTTACTCTGGTCTTCACTCCATACTTCGTTTACGGCCGGAATGGTGAAGTATAGGAATCGATCGATGTCATTATTTTCAAGGTCACCGGATACCTTTTTAATCATTTCGAAAAGTGCTTCCCCTCCTTCTTTCGTCAGATAAGTGGCTACTGCCGCTTGATAGAGAGGTAAAGAGGTTACTCCAGTAAGGTGAAGTGCTTCCAGTTGTTTGTTAACTTGTTCTACATCAGTCGTGGTTGCAGCCATTTGTTTGCCAAGAATACCACAATAATAGGCTTCGTATTTCCGATTTAGGATTTGATCCACTTTATCTTGCCCCACGACTTCACGGAATTTTTCCACGTGTTGTGTAAGGAATTTCTCTCGTGGAGAACCTAACCGTGCGTGTTCGTCGAATAGAAACAAACACTCCTCGCATATCAATTCATCATCACTTAGAGAGTTGGCAAACTCTTCGATGAGGGGACCCACGTTCGTCGTGTAGGTATGTTGTAATGCTTGAAGATAGCTAGAGGTTAGCTTTTTACTCCGTTCGCCTGCATTGTATCGCTTTTGAAGTTCTCCGAACGCAAGTTCCGGGTTAAAGGATTCTTCAACTTTATCAATAAACTCAAGTCCCAGCACTCCACCGGCAAACATATGTATCAGGTTGCCATCGTTGTTGAGAATGACAAATGTCGGGTACGCTTTGATCCCGAATTTTTCCTTGATGGCGGGACCTTCTTCACCTTTTTCAGCATTTGCTTTAATACATATGTATTTCGGGTTGAAATAGTCTCCCATTTCTTTCATGGGGAATATTTCTTCGGTCATCAACCGGCATGGCCCACACCAATCTGTATAACAATCTATGAATACAAGTTTGTTTTCGGCCTTTGCTTTTGCACATGCTTCTTTGAGTGTTAATTCTTGAAAATTAACACCTTGGGCAAAAAGAGCTACTGATGATAATACAATAGCCAGTACTAAAATACATTTTTTCATAATTTCAAATTGATAAGTGTTTTTACTTCCTTAAATATCCAGAAGAGATGAAAAGGTATTATCCTGTTATCTTTTTAAATGTAAAAACATTTTTTGGGTCATAGGATAATACCTTTTGTCCGGTTGTGGATATTAGAAGTGTAAAAACATTGTTGAAACATGAAAGAGTATTATAAATCGACAAGGCTTGCACGGCTGCTAACGAAGTTCGTCATGCAGGATATATCTGAAGGGGAGAAAAAAGAGCTTGTCTCGCTGGCGAGGAAAGCGGGTGTGAACATTCAGAAAATTATTCAGGATGTTGCCGAAAAGGAAATGACATTGGGTAATGATGATGCAGAAATAGAAACTGGGAAAAAAGTGTGGTTGTCTATAGAGAATGAACTGAAACGTCCGAAACGTCATGTCGGGAGGCTTTTGTTACGGTATGCCGCAATTATTATTGTATGCCTCGGGCTTTCCGGTGGGTTTTATTTGTATATGAACCAGGTTGATGATACGGGAAGAGAGATTGTTTTGCTGGAAAATGAGACGGTACTTGAGTTTCCTTCCGGTCATAGCGTGGTGTTGACGGATAAAACGAACGTACTGGATATTATCCGACAAAATACGGTTCCCTTGGAAAAAAAATCGACATCTGCTCCGGAATTATATAAAGTGAGGGTTTTGTGTGGTGCAACACGAACCATCATCTTGGAAGATAGTACGACCGTAGTGTTATATCCCGGTTCTGAATTGCAGTTCCCGGAATTCTTCTCGTTGGATGAGCGTTCCGTGATGTTGTTGGGTGAGGGGTACTTTAACGTGAAACGTGATTCTACTCGACCCTTTACAGTAAATACGGAACAGGTTTCGATTGAAGTCTTGGGAACGAGTTTTAATGTGAGAGCTTACAAAGAAGAACAAACGATAGAAACCGTGCTTGTTACTGGTAAGGTGATGCTGAACGGTACGACGGTCTTGCAACCGAATCAGATGGCCATCTTCGATTGCGGGAATCGGCAAATCAAAGTTGAGGAGGTGAATGCGGATGTTTACAGGGAACGATCCCGGGGAATGTTCGTGTTCGACAACCGAACTCTTGACGAGATTATGCATGAATTCAGTCAGTGGTTTGGTTTCGAGTATAGCTTTGAGGATAGTGCGTTAAAAAACAAGAAGTTTCGGTTAAGGCTTCCACATATGGATCGTTTTGACCAATTAATGAGTCTGATGGAAAAGACGGGTGAGATTAGATTTTTAGTATCTGGGAATCATATAAAAATTAAGAACGGCAAAGAATAACTGTAACACAAATGATGAACCCGAATTCGGGCAGGAATTCGGGTCAACCAAACAGGGGAAAGAAGGTTAACGAGTTCTTCTTCTTTTCACCCTTCGACTTTTGCAAAGATAATAATTTTAGAACTCGATAAACCTACCAATTAAATGTATGAAAAAAAAGAGACAAGAGTGTCTTTGGGGAAATAGAATTTCTTCCCCAAGAGCAAGATGTTTGCTTGTTATTGTGGTGTTATGTTTCTTTTCTCTGTTTTCTTCGCAAGTGTCTGCACAGGAAAACCGAAACATAAGTATCAATAAACAAAATGTTCCGTTCGAGGAAATCGTTCGGGAGGTCGAAGCACAGACTGACTATTCATTCATGTATAGTACGGAAACAGTACAGAGTATTGGGAAAGTCAGTGTGAACGTTACCAATGTTTCCATAAAACGTTTGATGGATGCCGTTTTGATCGGAAAGCCTTGTACATACCAGATTGAGGGGAAAGTGGTCATTATTAAAATTAAGGAACAACCGGTGCAAGATACTATTAGACAAAAAGCTGTGAAGATAAAAGGAGTTGTTACCGAGGCTGATGGATTGCCTCTTATCGGTGCGACGGTTGTTGTCAAAGGTACAAGCGTGGGAGTGGTTACAAATGCTACCGGTAATTTTGAACTGGAGGTCCCGGCTGATCACGATCTGGTAGTGGTTTCCTTTATCGGGAAGACTTCGCAGGAAGTTCGTATTACCGGAAAAACGGAAATCAATGTCGTGTTACAGGATGATGTCCAATCAATAGATCAGGTTGTCGTGACAGGTATTTTCAATAAATCCCGTGAAAGTTACACAGGGGCAGTTAAAACGATTTCCGCCAGCGATCTGAAAGCATCGGGTAATCGTAGTATTTTGTCTCAGATTAGTAATATTGATCCGAGTTTTAATATAGCGGATAATATTGAATTTGGATCGGACCCGAACCAGTTGCCGGATATTACCATTCGCGGGCGTACCAGTATGGATGTCAATGTGCGCAATCTTCAAGAGGAGAGTAGCGTGAAGAGTACGGCTAACTTACCTTTGTTTATCATGGATGGTTTCGAGGTGTCACTTCAACGAGTGATGGATATGGATGACGAGCTTGTTGAAACAATCACGCTGCTGAAAGATGCAAGCGCTACTGCGATGTATGGGGCTCGCGGGGCGAATGGGGTGGTAGTGATTACTCTCAAGCGTCCAGAAGCCGGTAAGTTGAGAGTGAGTTATCGCGGATCTGTCAATATAGAGGCTCCTGATTTCACATCTTATAACTTGATGAACGCCCGAGAAAAGCTAGATTATGAAGTAGCGGCAGGAATGCTTGATGATAAGTACAATCCCAATAACCAGAATCTGATGGAACTGTATAATCGTCGTTTGATTGAAGTCGAACGGGGTGTGAATACCTATTGGCTGAAGTATCCGGTGAAGACGGGTGTCGGGAATCGACATAGCTTGCGGGTAGACGGGGGCTCAGATAACTTCAAATATGCGATCGGACTTTCTTATAATAATATCAATGGAGTGATGAAAGGATCGTCACGTAACACGTTATCGGGAAATTTGTATTTCCAGTATGAACTTAAAAATCTGAAGTTTCAAAACGATTTGACTATTAGTTATAATAAAAATAAAAATTCTCCGTATGGAAGTTTTTCGGAATATTCTCTGGCGAATCCAATTTATACTCCTTATGATGACGAGGGGCATATAAAGAAACAGTTGGTGGAAACTATATCCCAGACCTCCCGGACTCCGGATCCGGCTGGTAATCCGCTTTACAATGCGTCGCTGCCTTCTCGGGATGATGGTAGTTACACGAATATCCAGAATAACTTTGCCATAGAGTGGAAAATCACTTCCGACTTGTTCGTGCGGGGAAACTTCGGTTTCACGAAACAGGATTCTCGTACGGATAAATATCTTTCCCGCGAGCATACCAGTTTTGACACTGACGAGTACAAGGGTGAGAATTCCAATATGAAGGGAAGTTATACCTACACGACCTCCTATATGTTTTCATACGAGGGGAATTTAACGGTCAATTACACGAAAATTTTCAATAAAGTTCATCAGCTTTATGCCGGGTTGAGTGCCAATCTTGCAGAAGATAAGGATGAGAGCTATTCTGTTACCGGGCGAGGTTTCTCGTCGTTGAATATGAAGAACTTGGGAATGGCCGGAGCTTATGCTTTAGGAAAGCCTACCAGTACGGAGGCTCATTCCCGTCGGTTAGGTTTGATATTTAATGTCAACTATACTTACGATCGTCGTTATTTTGTCGATTTCTCTGGGAAGATCGAGGGATCGTCCAAATTTGGAAGTAATGACCGTACGGCTCCTTTCTTTTCTGCCGGGTTGGGATGGAACGTACATAATGAAAATTTTTTGAGTTCGTCAAATGCTATTAATTTACTTCGTTTTCGCTTCTCTTATGGTACTATCGGGTCCCAGAATTTCAGTTCGTATCAGGCACTGACCACTTACCGGTATTTTGGACAGGAGAACTATAAGTATTGGAACGGGGCATATATGCTTGGAATGGGTAATCCGGATTTGTCTTGGCAGAAGACAAAGCAATTGAATCTGGGAGTTGAAACCTCTCTTTTCAATGGTTTGGTACGTTTGAACGTGGACTATTACAATAAGCTCACGGAGGATTTGCTTACAGATATTAATCTGCCCACGGCCGGAGGTTTCTCCAGTTATAAGGCAAATGTCGGGGAGGTACGCAACAGGGGTATCGAGCTTGACGCTAATGTGTTTTTGATCAGAAATAGTGAAAGTCATATTATGTGGTCTGTCGGGGGAAATCTTGCACACAATGTAAACAAGATACTGAAAATATCCAATGCGTTGGAATTCCTTAATTCAGAATTGTTAGACGAGGCCGGACCTAATCCGAGCTTTCTTTACCAGGAGGGACAGTCCATGAATACGATTTTCGTGGTTCGTTCACTTGGAATTGATCCGGCAACAGGTTCTGAATTGTTTTTGAACAAGGATGGGGAGAGAGTCTACACGTGGGACCCGAAAGACAAGGTGCCTTTCGGTGTGAATGAACCTAAAGTTCGGGGCAATCTCAGAACCATGTTCCGATGGAGAGATATTACGTTGAATGCTACGTTCTCTTATCGTCTTGGGGGCCATATCTATAACCAGACGCTTGTGGATAAAGTGGAGAACACGACAACTGCAGCGAAACGCTGGGGAAATCTGGACAAGCGGGCTTTGTACGATCGCTGGCAGAATGAAGGTGATGTTACGAAATTCAAGAATATTAAAGATTTCAATACCACAAATGCCTCTTCCCGTTTTGTGATGAAGGAAAATGCCCTTAGTCTTAACACGCTAAATGTTAATTATGAATTCGATACAGAATGGCTGAAGAGACATTGCCGTTTGGACTATCTGGCCATCGGTTTTTATGCCGAAGATGTTTTCTACCTTTCGACGGTTAAGCAGGAACGCGGACTTTCCTATCCTTTTGCCCGTAAATTCTCGGTTTCACTATCGGTAAGGTTTTAATACTAGAAACAATAATCAATCAGCATGAAGATGAAAAAGATATATTTATACTTATCAGTTGCAGTGGCCTTGACGTTTACCTCGTGTAACGAATGGCTGGATATACAACCGGAACTCGAAATGCGGCAGACTACGATGTTCGAGTCCGAGCAAGGGTTCAAAGATGTACTTACCGGAGCTTATATCAGAATGGCGACTTCGGAGCTTTACGGGCTCAACACGACGATGAAACTGCCGGAAATGATGGCCCAGCACTGGACGATACCATCTGCCAATTCGACACAGGCAGAGATCTATCATATCAGTAATTTCGATTTTACACAGACTTCAACGAAAAAGCTTCTTGAGGATGTTTGGTTGCAATATTACCAGACGATTATTAATATCAATTCTCTTCTGGAGAATATTGATGCGAAGAAGGATCTCTTTACAAATGGAAATTATGAATTGATAAAGGGGGAGGCCTTGGGCTTACGAGCATTCCTGCACTTGGAAATTTTACGTTATTGGGGACCTCTTCCGAGTAAGGCTAAGAGTTCCGATAAAGCTATTCCTTACGTGAAAATAGTCACGAAAAATCCTCAGGAATTATTGGCCGTGTCATATCAGGAAGTGCTTGATAATATTTTGATGGACTTGAACAATGCAGAGGAGTTGTTGGTTGATGATCCGATCCTGACTTATTCGAATACCATCCTAAACTCTCCGGATGACTTGCAGGGAGTGAACCAAGATTTGCCACATCCGGCTGATGAATACCATTATTTCCGCCAGTCAAGGTTTAACTATTATGCCTTGAAAGCGACGAAGGCTCGTTATTATCTTTGGATAGGGAAAACTTCCGATGCGCTTGAAAATGCCTTGGTTGTGATAGATGCTTTGGATAGTGATGAGAAGTCAAAATTCACTTTGGGAAGTGATGCGGATGCCAACAATGGACAAATGACTTTCCCTGCCGAGCATATTTTTGCAGTCAGCAGTACTTTGGCAACCCAAACGTTAACACCAGTATTCTTTAATTACAGTACGGCATATACCCAGACGGTAGCTTATCTTGACGAGGCCTTTGAAGCTTCTCTTCACACTTCTGATATTCGCTATCGGAATAGTCGCTTGTGGGAAAACCGGATTGTTCCTTTGGCCAGTTCCGCTTTTAATTTTTTCAAAAAATACAATGAAACTGGTAGTACAGTGACTGCCGTAACGGATATTCCTTTGATCCGGCTTGCCGAGATGTATTTTATCGTGACGGAATGTGGGCGGGATGATTTGTTTAAAGTATATCGTATGGCTCGGGTATTGGATGCCTCTATTGATGGAACTTTGACAACTCCTGCGGCAATAAAGAGTCGCCTTGAGAAAGAGTACCGAAAGGAATTTTATGGTGAAGGTCAAATGTTTTTCTTTTATAAACGGCTTACGTATAATAGCTTGACATGGCCCGTGACGAAAGAGGTGCCGGATGCGTCTTATAAACTTCCTTTCCCGGAATCCCAAATGTCGTTTGAATAATTTTATGCTTAGATTATGGTCAATAAAATAATGAAATACGGATTTTTCTTTTTCATTTCGGTGCTGGCCTTTGTTGCTTGCCAAGAAAATGAAATCAGTACGTTTGATAACGAAAGTTCCCTTTTCTTTTTCCGTGATATTTATAATAACAATAGCAAGGGAACGCCACAACTTGATAGTACATCCTATTCCTTCTTTTTGGCGGGATCTATTCAAGTAGATACGGTTTGGTTGGACGTGTTGCTTACGGGGTCGCCTTCCGCTCAGGATCGCCCGTTTCGTATCGTGCAGTCCAATGTCGGGGAACCCGGAGCCGCTGTTGCAGGAACTCATTATGTTGCATTCGATGATCCAGAAATGGTGAAGAGAATGGTGATGCCGGCAAATAAGGTGTCTGTCGCCTTACCGGTGATCATGACTCGAACACCACAGATGGATACCGAGGAGTATCGGCTGGATATGGAAATTCTTCCTAATGAATATTTCATCCAGGGAATTAAGGATCGTGTCGTGTATGTCCTTAAAATTACTGGTAAAGCCACGAAACCAGCTAACTGGGATTCACCGAATAGTTATCTGGCCACCTTCGGGGAGTGGGGACAAGAAAAGATGAGGTTCATCATCGATTATGTTGGGTATAATACTTTCGACGAGACCTTAATTACGGATTACAGGTATTATTTACAGCTAAAAGCGCGGGAAAAGTTAGCCGAATATGAGGCCGTTAAAGGGCCTATCTATGAGGCCGACAGTACACGGGTAACATTCCCTGCAGCATCTTAAACATCTTAAAGATTGAAGACTATGAAACAAATAATATATTTATTTGCCATGCTGCTGGGTATATCTTTTGCAGCTTGCGTGGAGGACACCGGGAATTACAGTTATGAGAACCCGGATGTAGTTGCTCCTATTATCAAATCGGGGATTGACGAGAACTATTCTGTTCTCGTGCTGGAAAATTTGGTTATCGATCCGACTATTGAAGGAGATGAATCTCAATATGATTACGTGTGGTACGCTTTCCCGGGGACGGTAACGAGTAGTGCGCCTAATGATACGCTTGGAGTAAGTAAGAAACTTGATTGTACAATTTCGATGGAACCGGGGACCTATCAATTGGTGTTTAAGGTGACAGATAAATCGAATGGGACTTCAGCATTTTATAAATCGAAGTTAGTGGTAGCCAGTTTCTTCAGTGAAGGTTATTATATTCTCAAATATGAGAATGGATATACGGATGTTGATTTTATCGATCGTAACGGGGAACTGAACGTGGATATTCTTAAAACAATTAATGGTGAAAGTTTGTCCGGTAAACCGATACGAGGTACTTACGAATATAACCAATATGCATATTACGTGTATGATGCAGAAGGAAATAGGACGAGGAAGAACTTGCAACCGGCCTATATGATTTGTACCGATGAAGATTTGGGTATCTACGAGGGGACCAGTATGAAACAGTTGAAAAGATGGAATGATGCCTTTCTTGAAGTACCCGCTGTTAAAAAGCCGCAAGGCGTGTGGGCAACTACAAGTGGTTTTATGTTGATGAATAATAATGCTGTTCATTTTGCTTATCTTGGTGGTGGTGGCGGTGGACATTTCGGATACGCATATCCGAATGACGATATGCAGCTTAATTCGATGGTAACGGCAGGTAGTAGTAGTTGCTTGTGTTACGATGATCGTGCCGGAGAATTTGTCGGGTATTATGTGCAGAAACATTATCCGATAAAAAATGCGATTGAATCTGCTTCTCCGCTTTCTCTGAAACCGGTTGGTGAGGTGTACTTCACGAATTGTGATTTGATTTATATGGGGGTGCAACCTTATTCGTCGACTTCGGTAGGAGGAACGTATGCTATTGTGAAGGATCGTACGACTGGTGTGGCCTCTTTGTGGCAGATAAATGTCGGTGTCATGCAAAATTATTATGCCGTGTATGATAAAGGTTATCGCGGATTGACGATTCCTGCATCATTCGATGTTGTAAATGGTAAGGTGTTTGCCGTACAAGGATATGGCGTTTTATCTACACCTCCGGCATATAGTGGTGTCATTTATTATTCGAAGGGAGATAATGTGGTACATTATTATAATCCAAGTAATCAGACTGAGAAGAAAAATATGATCTCTATTCCTGCGGATGAAGAGATTGTGTACATTGCACATTCTTCTGATCCGAGTACGGTGACTCCGGTGGATGTGTTTAGCATTCTTTCTAACAAGGGTGGTAACTGGGTACTGCGAATATATAATCGGGAGGGAGCGACTCCTGATATTAATCCGAAGGCGGTTCATACCTATACGGGAAAAGGGGTCGCAAAGAATTTCATTTATCGAAATTCGGGTACTCGCATCACCTATTAATTTACTTCTGTTTAAAATAAAAATACCGGTATTGTTTAAGTAGACAATACCGGTATTTTTAAAGTAGGGGAGTCATTGCCAACTCCCCCAGATCCGATTATTTAATGTAATTTTGTGCGAATTCACGTCCGGCACGTAATGCCTTCAAGTTCATCTCTACGACATCAGCACCTTTACGTTCGAAAATTGCCATGATACCTTTTTCCAAGTATTCGAAGGGAATTTCGATGAAAGGAGAACCGGCACCCATCATCACGAAGTTGCTGGCACGTACGTTGCCTGCAGCCTCTTTAGCGATGCTGTCAGCGTCAATGATTACTTGATGAGGAAGGGTTTTCAACGTGGCCATCAAGGTTTCAATTTCCGGATAGTTCGGGATATTGATAAACGGGGTGGCGTTCGTTACCACGTATCCCCCTTTTTTTAAATAGGGAAGATAACGTAATGCCTCCATCGGCTCAACTGAAAGAATAATATCGGCTGTTCCTTTGGCGATCAGGTCAGAGAAAATCGGTTTGTCGGAGATTCTCATGAAAGACTGCACATCACCCCCGCGTTGACTCATTCCGTGAGTCTCGGCTTGTTTCATGTACAGGTTATTGTTGAGGGCGGCAGACCCCAATGCTGCAGCGATAGAAAGGATTCCCTGTCCACCTACACCCGCTAATATAATATCTGTCTTCATAATTTTAAATTTTAAGTTTTAGATTTTAAATTGATCTTTGAATCAATTTATTTTTTCTTTTTCTTAGCGTCTCTTGCAGCTTTCTGGATACAAACTCTTCTCGGGATGATCACGGATACACCCTTGTATTCGATCTCGTCACGGATGATCTTGCACAATTCATCGTGATTTTTCGGTACGGGAAGTAGAACACGGATATGTTCCGGTTCAACACCAATACCGCGACAGATAGATTCCAGGTGTCCTAATGCTGAAGATTCCTGACCTCCGGTCATGGAGATGGATTCATTGTCGGAAATGATAATCGTGATGTTAGCTTTCTCGTTCACAGCGTCTAGTAACCCGGTCATTCCGGAGTGAGTGAACGTGGAGTCTCCGATAACGGATACAGCCGGGTATAATCCTGCATCTGCGGCACCTTTTGCCATGGTGATAGAGGCACCCATGTCCACGCAAGAGTTGATTGCTTGGAATGGAGGAAGAGCTCCTAAAGTGTAACAACCAATGTCAGAGAATACACGCGCATTCGGGTATTCGGCAACAACTGCATTCAAGGCGGCGTACACGTCTCTGTGGCTACATCCCACGCAAAGGGCCGGTGGACGAGGTGCCACGATCTCTGGTACAGGCGATCCTTCGATAGAAGGTAAGCCGAATGCTTTCGCCACGTGATCCGGGTTCAACTCTCCGTCTCTGGGGAGCGTGCCATCCAAACGTCCGAGTACACATTCTTTTTCCAAGTAACCTTTCAAAGCCTCTTCAATTACCGGGTAGCCTTCTTCTAAAACGAGCAATTTTTCAGTGCTTTCTGCCAACTTGGTGATCATCTTTCTCGGAAGAGGATATTGGCTTACTTTTACTACCGGGTAAGGACAGTTTCCACCGAACACTTCCATCAGGTAGTTGTAACCGATACCGCAAGCGACGATACCCATTGATTTGTCAGCCCCGTCAATATATTGGTTGAAAGAAGAGTTATCAGATGCCTCTTCGAAAGCGGTTTGTTTCTCTAGTAATAATTTATATCTTTTTTTAGCGATAGCGGGAAGTAACACGAATTGACGTTTGTCTTCCGGTAAACGCATTTCATTTTCGGCTTTAGCCTCTCTTGGTTCAACACCGGAACGAGAGTGTGCCAGACGAGTCGTGATTCTTAATAACACGGGAGTTCCCATTTGCTCTGACAAGTCGAAAGCGTAGCGGGTCATGTCGTATGCCTCTTGTTGGTTAGAGGGTTCCATGATTGGAATTAAGGCAAATTTACCGTATACACGTGAATCTTGCTCGTTTTGAGATGAGTGCATAGATGGGTCGTCGGCAGCGATAATAACCATACCTCCGTTAGCCCCGGTAATAGCAGCGTTCATGAAACAGTCTGCGGCCACGTTCATTCCCACGTGTTTCATACATACCAAGGCTCTTTTTCCTGCATAGGACATTCCTAGTGCGGTTTCCATGGCAGTCTTTTCGTTAGCAGACCACATCCGGTGAACGTTACGGGCGATAGCCTGCTTCGATTCCTGAATGTATTCCGTGATCTCTGTTGAAGGGGTTCCCGGGTATGCGAACACGCCGGATATACCTCCGTCTATAGCACCTTGTGCAATAGCTTCAACACCTAATAATAGTTGTTTTTGCATAATTAAAAGATTATTGATTTGAGTTGTTTGTTTTGCTTAAAAGAGAGCAACATACCTGTTGCCAAAAGATGCCTGAAATTACTCCGGCGGAATTTTCATAGTCCCCCGAACAATTTAAGTACGCCCACGATGTAGGCTAAAACGAAATAATATTCTGATGGTTTATACATCTACTAAATATTTAAAACGTTTTCGTTTGTAATTCGCGACTAAATTAGTATTAATATTTAATAAGAACAAATATTTCAGATGAGAAGTATTCGTGTGTGGAAATTCTTTTACAAGTTTATTTTTTCCAATCAGTACTGATGGAGCTTGTTAGCCGGAATCACTTGGGAAAAGACTCTTGAATAATTATTTTTTTGTACTAGTTTTATAGTTTTTTTGTATATTCGTGGCTTATTATAACGGGGTATAATAAGGAACTTTTCATCAATTGATAATTATGATATTTGATCGATATAAAAAATCTTTTCCTGCTAAATTGAGTTTGTATGTGATTTCGTTCATTACAATTCTTTCTTTTGTTTTAGTGGGCGTATTTTATCACTACTCAACGGAAACGTTGTCGCAAGAGGCCGAGGATAAGATAGAGAGTATGGCTGCTCAGGCAAATTTACGTGTGAGTGCGTTATTGAGTAAGGTGGAAAAGATTCCTGAAAATCTAGGATGGATGATCGTTGAATATGTAAAGGAGCCGGATTCTTTGTTTGGTATCACTCGGAGGATTGTAAAAGATAACCCGGAGATTTTTGGTTGTGCGATTGCTTTTGAACCTTACTATTTCCCGGAAAAGGGACATTACTTTGCCCCTTATTCATATATGGTCGGAGATTCCGTGAAGACCATTCAAGTCGGGAGTGAAGATTACAATTATTTTGAAAAAGGCTGGTACAAAGGTGCGAGGGAACACCGATACTGGAGTAAGCCCTATCGGGATGCGGGTGATCCGGATGTGATCACGACGTCTTACGCGGTCCCGGTTCATGGGGAAAAGCATGAACTAATTGGTATTTTATCCGTGGATTTAACCAATCGATGGTTGCGTGATTTGGTCGATTCGATAAAGCCTTATAAGGGTAGTTATTCCGTGGTTATTGACAAGCAGGGACGTTATATCTTGCGCAGGGAAGGGGAGGTAATGATTGGTCAGAATATGTTCGAAACGGCAAAAGAGGCACGGGATACGAATGTTACTATTCTGGTAAACGAGATGGCAGCCGGAAAAAGCGGTAGTATCATCGTGGACGATGGGGGAGTTCTGTCCTATGTGTATTACACGCCGGTGGTGGCAACCGATTGGTACATGGCGGTAATTTGTCCATACGATCAGGTGTTTGGTAAGTTGAGCAAATTTAATATGTATCTGCTGATTGGCTTTGTCTTGTTGTTGTTATTTGTTTATTTTATTTGTTTTGTGGCCGTGCGACGAATCACAAAACCATTGACGATATTTGCTGCTTCAGCTCGGGATGTGGCACAAGGGAACTTTAACACACCGTTGCCACGTATCCGGTCTAAGGATGAATTGGGGGAATTGTATGAATCATTTCTTTTCATGCAGCAACAATTGACGGAATACGTGGATCAGTTACGTCGGACGACGACAGCGAATGAAAAGATCGAGAGTGAGTTGCGTATCGCCCATGATATTCAATTGGGAATGGTTCCGAAACAATTTGTTCCCACCTTTGGAGCCGAATGTATTGATATTCATGCCGTGTTGCATCCGGCTCGTCAGGTAGGAGGGGATTTGTATGATTATTTGATGCTGAACGAGGATGAGTTTGGTTTTGCCATTGGGGATGTTTCGGGGAAAGGAGTTCCTGCCTCCTTGTTTATGGCAACCACGATCAGCCAGATGCGATCTTTGGCCCTGCGGGATACCTCTTTGAATTATATCATGAATCTAATGAACCAGAGTTTGATTCGGACCGGGAACACGAGTATGTTTATTACTTTTTTTGCCGGGGTATTGAATCTGAACACGAATCGTCTGAGATTCTGTAATGCGGGACATCCTTACCCGTTATTGATTGCCCCGGATGGAACCGTGTCTTTCTTCAAGACTGCGGATAATTTACCTTTGGGTGTTACTTCCGATTATGATTACGAGGAACAGGAATGTTATTTTGCTCCGGGTTCTCAGTTGCTTTTGTACACGGATGGGGTGTCGGAAGCTCAAAATGAACGATCTAAATTTTATAAGATAGATCGGTTATTTAATTTGGTGACAAGTCATTCCCAATTAGCGCCACGGCAAATGGTGGAGAAAGTGGTTGGGGACGTGAAACGTTTTGTTGGGAAGGCTGAGCAATCGGATGATTTAACCGTGATGAGTTTCCGGCTCAATGCCCGTGGGAAAAAGAAAACAGAGGGGCTTTTATAGGCCCCTCCGTAAAGTTTCGGAAACTTTTGCACGCACATTTATAGTTCTTGTAATGTTTGTTGGATGATTTCTTGAAATTGTTTTGCTTGCATTTTGTTTTCGATCTGGGTACAGGTTAGAAAGGCTTGATTGTAAGTCTGTTTGGCTTTTTCTTTATTCCCCGTGTTTTTCAGGCAATCGCCCAACATCATCAGTAAACGCGTTCGGGTTTCTGCATCGATATTCATTTCTAAAGCTTTCGAGATCCAAGGAATACATTTCATGTAAGCATTCTTGGACATCTTGCCTTCAAAAACAATGGCAAGGTCCTCCAGAGCTTGTGCGTAATCTCCCCACTCGACCAGTTCGCCTTTTCCGGAATAATATTTGTTCATGTTCTCGAAAAATAAATCTTCGTTATGGCGATATAGGTTATACGTGGCGTCTGCCAGTAAAGTCGTGGCTTCTTGGGCGGAGAGAGTGCCGAAAGAGAACTCGGAGTAGATGTCTTTCAAGTCTCCGCTTACCCGTTTCAGGCGTTCCTTGTAGCTGAGGTCTCCCTTTCTGCACGAACGAATAATATATCCGTTGTTCAGGCTGACCAAATAACCGAAGATCGTCGGTTTGTCCACGGAGTCTGCAAACCTTTTATAATTTTTCGTCACGAAATCAAAGATCGGGTCTTCTTTCTCTGCTTGCGGGTGATACAGGGTTAGGATATAGAAGTCTGCGGCGTTGATCATGTTCTCCAACTTTTTGTTTTTACAGTATTCCGGGAAAAGGCTCTCGATTCGGGAACCCCATTTTTGCCTGTTATATCCGCTTTGGGTAGCAATAAAACGGGGAGCTTCTATCAATAATTGTTGTTGTATGGTGAAGTCGTTTTTCTCTTTTTTATATTTTTCGTATAATTGTTCGAAACTCAATGTTTCTCCCAAGGCTATTTTGCCATTTTGTATTAAATCCTCTGGGGAAACGGCTCCTTGGATGCGTCGCATTTCTTTACCGTTCCGGCTGATGAATACCATTGTGGGCAGGGCTGTTACATTATATTTTTTAGTTAATGCTTTATTTTCACCCGCCTCGACGTCAACCTGTACGCATACGAAATTGGAATTGAAATATTTACCGACTTCTTGCCGTGTAAATATATTGTCTGCCATTATTTTGCATGGGCCGCACCAATCAGCATAAAAATCCACGAACAAGTCTTTCTTTTCCGCTTGCGCTTTCTTTAAAGCCTCTTCAAAAGTTCCTTTAAACAGAAGCATTTGGGCGGATAATTCTCCCCACGTTCCCAAATAAAGGAACATGAATAAATAGAGTAGTTTTTTCATTTCGGGGTACTATAAAATTGTAAAATGATTTATGAAATTAATTTTTATGACCATTATCTAGCTTCTTCTTACAAAGAAGTAGAGTCCCCTCCCGTTTACATAGAGGGGAGGGGTATCTTGGGGAAATGGCTAGTCTTGAATGACGAAGGTATACACGTCCTCCATTATTCTTGTCCTCCCTTCATTCCTGATCTCCAGAGTTACCGTGTAGGCTCCTGCCGGAACATGTTTTTCAACGCCAAGGTCCACGTAGATAAGTCCTCCGCCTTGCACGTGCACGTATTCCATGAACTTATCCCCATTTCTTTGCGTGTTCTTTGCGTCCAGAACCGTATAAATGATGGGTTCTGTTCCTAAAACACTTTCTATTTGGGAAGTCCTCCAAGGGATGTTAAAGTCAATCTGTTCTTGGTATTTCCTGATCTGTTCTTTTATGACATTCGGAGCATCCATTCCTAATTCATTTGAGGCATTATCAATCTGGTCTGAGATGTCAGCTTGCTGTTGATCGACTTCTCCAACTTGTTCATAAAGTTCATCTGCCCGGTCCGATAGTTTTTGTATTTCAATCATCAGCTCTTCTTTTCTGGCAACAGTTGTTGCCGGATCGTAATATTCGTCATACAGAATATCTTGTGCATCATAGATTTCGTCTAACTTTGAATATAATTTATTGGCTTCTTCTTCCAGTCGGTCTAGTTCTTGCTGAAGTTCTGCCGTGAATTCCTTTAAGTGTTCAAGGTTCCCTTCTAATTTTTCAATTTCTCCTTCTATACTGAAAATGTATAGGGTGTCTTTGGAATATCCGGCATTTTCCGTGAACAGGTAGCCAACCGTAACGTCATGACATCCGGAAAAAAGAATGGAACATCCGAGTATTAATAAAAGTATGATTATTCTCATCATGGTCACATTTAAAAATTAATCAATTGAAGGTCATATCCCAGGGCGTGAACCACACCGTTGTTCGTCTGGATGTTGGTAGAGGCAACCCGCCAGTCTGTGTTTCCATCTCCCTGTTTTGCTATCCATAGTTGATGGCCTCCGGCTTTCTCCACTCCGCCGTAATCTTCCCAGTATGTCCAGATAAACAAGGAATGGCCTAGTGTGGGAACCACCATTCCTCCTGATTCTTCATAAGTCAGGTCTTCCTGTGTCCGGTAACCTTCGGGAACCTCTTCCAGCATCAAACGTTTCGTGATGATCAAGTCCTTTAAGATTCTGGCACAAGTTTCTACTGGGATGTCTGTTACCCGGTGCCAGTATTCGCTTTCATCCACTTCTTCATCGTAATAATCTTTCAAATCGTCCAGTTCTTGATTATGGTCCAAGATGAAATGTACAATACTTAAACTCGTGACTCCGAAAAATGAAATTTGATCGTAGCCGCCTTTACCTTCAAAAATGGATTTTAACCCGGCATGTTCGATCATGATCATTGTCGAATCCCAGTCCGTGGGGTGACTTTCGAAATATTCCCACATGGAACAATCATGTATACCGTTTGCCGTGCCGCCGTCAACATAATTATACTTTGTGCATGAACACATACAGAATGTGGTCAGAAGTATAAGGCCTATCGTGATATAATTTAATTTTGATGCCATAACCAGAATAAATTTTGTTTCATTAATGGATTTTTATTGAATGCGTTGTTGGGTATGCGTAAATAAAGAGCCCCGTCTTTTACGTCCTGTTCGGATAAGATTTTATAATTGCCTTTCAGTTCTTCCCGGAAATAACCGTTACGGACAATGTCAAAATAACGCTCACCTTCGCCGAACAATTCTCTTTCCCGTTCATGGAAGATTTCTTTTAACAAAGAGGTTTTGTCCGTGGCTCCTGAATATCCTTTTAATCCGGCACGGTCCCTTATCCGGTCTAGGTCTTTTAGGGCTTCGGTTGTCATTCCAAGATGGGCCCTACATTCTGCCCGTAAAAGAATCAGGTCGGCCAAACGCCATATAATACGGTTTCCGTCCATTGCTATGACACCGATATTTTGCATAATAGATTCAGGATTGGTGGCTTTTACCGCATCCCGCCATTTATTAATGTAAGCAAAACGGGGCTTGAAAGGGGCTTTTTCTCCTTCTACGGTAAGCTCTTCTCCTAGTTTATACCAGTATTCTTTTCTTCGTTGATCTTCCGGGTCTGGGAAAAGTTGTTTCACGGTGTTTACCGAGATCCGTTCTTCTCTAAGAGTATTATTTATCTTTCTGGGATCAGTTTCTGTGTAAGGATAGTTGATTAGCAGGGTACCGGGATAACGTAATTCAAGGTTACCGGCATCATACCATCGATCGTCTTGTTCATTGATTTCTATTGAAAATATAACCTCTTTAGTAGCTCTTGCTTTACCTAAAGTATTTTGAATCAACAAGCTGATATTATTTTCCAGATCATAAAATCCAGCTTTCCCGTCAATTATGAAGGATGCCTCTTGTTCGGCTTTTTTCCAGTACTCTTCTTTGCCATAGAGTCCTCCCATCCAGGCGTAAATATTTGCCAATAGCGTGTGGACTGAGCCTAGGCTGGCATATTGCCGTGAAGTTATCGCTGTACCGTTGGCATCCGTTAATTTATCATGGGGTGGGAGAATCAAAGCTGCTTCCGCACAACGGATTGCTTCTGCAAGAACGGTGTCAACCGGGCTTTTGGCACTGGCTTCTGCTTCCTCTGAACTGGGAGCGATCGGAGCCTCTCCCCAGTGTTGGGCTATTTTGAAATACATTAATCCTTTGATAAAATTTGCTTGTGCCATCCAGTAATTTACACGTTCCTTCGGAATATTCTTGATTCGATACTGGTTATCCCGTAGAAAGTTTGCCATATAAATTGTTGCGTAGTAATTACTCCATGACATGAAATTGTCACATCCTTTACTCCAAAAAGTTTCGTAATTTAATTCCTGATAAGGTTTTGTATATGTACTTGGATAATCACGCGGGAGTCCCACATAATCCAGATAATGATCCCCATAAGCAAGAATGTTTTTTTCAAAACCGAACATGGTTATCATGATCTTTTCCAGGTCGCTTTCACTTTGGAAATAATTCCGGTATGTGACGGAAATTTCCGATTCCACATCCAGCCAGTCGTTACACGAGTAAAATGGCAGGAATAATAAAAGGAATATTATTTTTTTCATAATCAACACGTGTTAAAAGTTTACAGTTAATCCGACAGAGAATTTCCGGGGTAGGGGATATGCCCCGCTATTATCAATGCCTTTGGTAATGTCCACGATTTCAGGATCTAGCCCGGAATAATTGGTAAGCAAGAATAAATTCTCGGCTGTCAAAAATATACGGGCGCTTGTCAATCCGATTTTTTGTGCGAATTGCTGGTGCAGATTGTATCCTAGGGTCAATTGTTTCAGTCGAAGCATGTGTACTTTCTCAATATCACAATCATACCGTCCACTATATTGTTCTCCCACTTCATAGGTGATCAAACGAGGAAATTCCGGTTTGCTGTTTTCTTCTCCGGTCCATGCATTTATTTTTTCCACGTTGACATATAAAGGAGCTCCATCTGTATTGGGGATTAAAGAGCGGTCATCATAGGTTCTTAAAATGTGCCTCCCGATAGAGTATATGAAGAAGATATTCAAGTCAAATTGTTTCCAAGTGATTTCATTGATGATTCCACCATGAGCAACCGGAAGGGGACTTGCCGCATAATACATATCACCGTCGGTGATAGACCCGTTACCGTTTAAGTCTGCTAAACGACGAGTTCCGGTAAAGAATACGCCACTGGTTGTACCAAGCGGATATAACATTCCACTGGGTCTTAAATAATAAGGAATCTCATCCATATTGTTATAAAAGCCTTCCATTTTATACGCTAAAATGTTGTACAGTGGTTTCCCAATAATGTTATTTCCATAGTCGTAACCGTCACCACTCTTTTCGAAACGGTTCCAGTTTCTGGATACGTTTATTTTTGTTCTCCATTTTACTGTAGTTTCCCGGAATATATCAGCCGTTAATTCCATTTCCAACCCTTCGTTGGATACGGCGAGGGCATTCTGCCACTGGAATGTCATCAGGTTTAGGTTACTGGGTAAGTCTACTTGTCTTAACTGACCTTTCGTGTAGCGGTAGTAATAATCTAATGTCATTTTAATTCGGTAGTCGAGGAAACTGACATCCAAGCCGAGGTCATATTGATCAGTCTTTTCCCAACTTAGTTTTCGGTTTAAAAGTCCGCCCAATCGGTTAGGCATCACACCTTCTTCTCCAAAAAAAACTTGTCCGCTGGGTCCCATCAGGCCATGTGCCAGGTAAGGTTGGTAAAACTTTTGTCCTGAACGTCCCCAACTGGCACGGATTTTTCCGAAGCTTAGCCAGTAGAATTTCTTTATAAAAGGTTCATCCGAGAAAATCCAGCCTGCTGCCACAGACGGAAAGGTCGCCCAGCGCACGTTTTCCCCGAATACAGAGGAGCCGTCCCGGCGGATCGTAGCTTCCAACATGTATTTCTCTTTGAAATTATATCTCAGCCGTCCGAAATAACTGTTCATGCGTTCTTCTTCAAGACTGGATTTGTATGTACTGGCAGACTTCCATGTGGGGTTACTGTCCTTGTCGCTTCCCCAATTTTCATTAACCAGTCCATTGCTGTTACCCCACGGCTCGTTGGCATAATGCACGTAGTCATTAGGGCCGTCTTTGGCACTTCCTTCATTCAGGTAGGTCTGGTCTTTTTGGTAAGAAAGTCCTAGTAATATGTCAAAATAATGATGTTCTTTTATTTTGAATTGGTAAGAGAGTAAATTCTCGTTAAGGATAGACAAACTTCTGCCGATGCTTCCTTTTGTATAGGAACGGTGGAAATCCGTGTCTGCCGTGCTAGGACGGAAGTTATTTTGATTTTGTTGATTGTAGTCCAGGCCGCCTGACACTTTCAAGTGCATGTTACGGATGATTTCGTAATCAAGTACCAAATTGTAACGTAAAGAGTAACTCAGATTCTTTTCTATGTTATTGTTCAATGCTTCCAGAAGGTTGTCTTTAATATAGTCACTGCCCGGCAGGAGGGAGGATTGGGTGTTCGGATCGATGCTGATTCCCTCGATCTTTTGACCGGAATCACCTCGTCCTCCCCGGCTTCTGTCACTGTAAGATAGGGATATTTGATTGTCCAGTTGGATTTTTTTCGTGGGGTGTGCGGATAAATTGGTTATCACGTTGACACGTTCGAAATCTGTCCCGATCATGATTCCTTCTTCCTTGTAATATCCGGCTCCGATCATGTAGCGGAAATTCTTACTTCCCCCGCTTGCTTGTAGGTTAGCGTTATACACTTTTGCAGTTCGGTAGGCATATCTGTTCCAATCCGTGGAATTGTTGTAGAACGGGTTCAAACTATCTTGTAACATGTAAGCGTTTTGTCCTCCGTCCCGATTCCCGAAAAAGTAATTGTAAACAGGGAAATTATTGTTTTTCGTGTATTTATATACTTCTTCGTAGGAGTTGGGTATAACCCATTTACCGTTTGCGGATTGATAGGGTTTCACGGTGTTCCTGTATGCATTCATGTTGTAATTCCGGATGATGTTACCTCCCCATACTTTGATCGTTTCCGGTAACCAAGAGGCGGAATAAGAGGCATTTGCAGCAAATTGAGCTTTCCCTGCACGTCCTTTTTTGGTGGTAATCAGGATGACCCCGTTTCCTGCACGTGAGCCGTAGATGGCAGCAGAGGCGGCATCTTTCAGAACTTCGATAGATTCAATCATTGACGGGTCCAGGTCGGATAGCGTGTTTGTACCCGTGATCGGGGAAGTAAAGGCTTGCATCGGGACTCCGTCAACCACGTAAAGGGGTGTTCCGTAATTCCGGTCGCTGCCTTCTCCGTCAACGAAGAATGAGTTATAACCCCGGATAGCCACGATAGCTCCGCCACCTCCGGGAGCTCCGGAAAGATTATTTACTTCGACTCCTGCCATGTGCCCTTGTAACAGGCTCTCCAGGCTATGTGTCGGGAGTTCTTTCATTTCATCGGCTTTCAACGTGGAGATAGAACTGACAAGAGTCCGTTTCTTTTGTGAACCGTAAGCAACGACTTGTACTTCATCCAAGCCCGACACGTCAGCCTGCATTTTTACCATGACTAGTTTGTCGTCCGTGTATTTCACTTTTTGGGTTTTGTAGCCGATAAACGAGAACACGAGAGTACCTTTGGCTTCGGGTAACGGAAGCACGAAATGTCCGGCGATGTCCGAGGAGGTTCCTACTTTTGTGCTGTCCAGCAGGACGGTTACTCCCGGCATCGGTTTGTTATTTTCGTCCAATACCTTTCCTTGAATGATGAATAGTTTCTTTTTATCATCTTTCGCTTGTTCCCGAAAGAGAATAATCGTCTTGTCGAGAACCCGGAACGAGAATCCCGTGTTTTTCAGACAAGTCGTCAACACTTCTTCAATCGTGGCTTCTTGCAGATTCAGCGTGATATTCGAGATCTTTTTCACGGCTACATCATCGAAAAAGAAACTGTACTCCGATTGTGTGCGGATGTTGTTCATCACACTTTCGAGGGAGGCATTCTTAACCTTTAAATCCAGTCGTGTATCTTGTGAATAGGTGGCTGCCGAAAGGTGCATGACGCCGATAAATGTCAAGATAAAGCATAACTTCATAACTCTTACTTGTTTTTGCCATAATCCACCCGAGGAATGGCTGTTTTTGTCCATTTTTTTCATACATTTGTAATGTTTTTAATGAGAACTAGAAAATAGTTTGGGCATTTGATGTTGCGAGCGTCAGATGCCTTTTTTATTTTGCTTGAATAAAAACTGTGCGTTGATTTACTGTAAATGTTACTCGTTCATTTTGTTCTATTATTTTTAATATGGATTTGAAATCATCGGTTTTGTTCAGATCACCCGTGAACCGGATGTCCTTGGCCTCCGGGGACTGGTAGAAGACGCAGAGGTCATACCAGCGGGCTAGAATGTTGAACAGGTCTTCCAACCGGGCATCACGGAAGGCAAAGCGACCGTCTTTCCACGCCGTGTAGAGGTACGTGTTTACTTCCTGTTTCGTGAGGTTGGCGGAACTCTTTTCCAGAACACCTTGTTCACCGGGTACCAGCTTGATTTGTTGTTTGTATTTTTCCGATTGCATGATCACGGAACCGGAAACAAGCGTTGTCTGCACGTCCCGCTCGTTGGGATAAGCCCGGAAGTTGAATTGTGTTCCCAACACGGACACGCTGGCATGAGTGGAGACAACCGTGAAGGGCTTGTTCTTGTCCGGGGCTACCGTGAAATAGGCCTCCCCGTCAAGGTAAACGATGCGCTTGTCGCCAGTAAATTGTACCGGGTAACGGATTTCCGTCTCGGCGTTTAGCCATACTTCCGTGCCATCGGCAAGCGTCAGGAAATATTCTCCGCCACGAGGAATTTGTAAGGTGTTGAATATAGGGCTTTCTTGTGTGCATAAGCTATCTTTCGGTAGGGTATAGGAGACCTTGTTGTTCATGACGTTCACGATCATCCCGTTTTGTTCCTGTATCGGGGATAACGTGCTATCCGATAACGTGATTCGTTCGCCTCCGCCCGTGATTAATACTGCCTTGTGTTCTCCCGGCTTGATGACTTCTGAAATAGAGACAATGGCTTGCTGATCATTCTTTTGGAGTAGGAAAATACCTGCCGCCACGATCGGGAGAGTGAGTATTGCGGCGTAACGGATGATCGTTTTCATCCTTCTGTTCTTGCGGGCGCATTGCCGTTTGGTGATGAAATGTTGATAATCGTTTTTCCAGTTGATTTGTTGGGACTCGACTATTTTTTGTTCCAGACGCTTTCCGTCTTTAAATCCGTCATAAATCTTTTTGTTTCTTGTGGAAACGGATAACCATTCCCTCAAGGTGCGTTGTTCTTCATCATTTGCTTTCCCTCTAAGAGACGCTGTAATGATGCGGGCTAACTGAAATATGTTATTCTCTTTTTGACTCATCTTTTCGCTCATTTGATAGTAAGTCCCCTTGAGCGTAAAAAAGAGTGAGTCAAAAATGAATTATTTTTGAATATATTGCAAGATTGTAATTACAGTGATGAATTTTGTTTGGAAAGTTAAAGTTTGTAGGCCCATTTCGTCTAAGAACTGGAAAGATTTTCTTTAATTAATTGGGGGTGACTCTATATTGTTAGATTTATCTTGTAATTTGTATTATATATTGTGTAAATCATCATAGGTTTCTTTGAACATATTTTCAATTTCTCTTTTCTTTACAGAAACATTTCTCGCTTGGTTATTGATCAATAAGTATGAACTTGCTTGTTCATTAACAAAATGAGAGAATGTTTGTGTACCTATTTTCTTGGACACAATATTTTTGTAAATCCTAAATCTTTGTGTATTTACATGACTTTCTACTTTTAAACTTTTTGTGTCAACAGTTCTTGCTCCGGTAAAAGCAAACGAAACTGTTGATTGTTCTTGTAAAAGTATTGGAATTACTTTTAAACAGGTAATAATTATATTACCAAAATCTCCTTTATTAACTATTTTAGAATATTTAAAATCGCTATGACGAAATTGTTTACAGTAAAATTTAATTGCGTACACATCTAATTCATGATACTCTGCACGTATTATATAAGAATAATGAGTTATCGGAGAGAAAAACTTGTATATTTTTGTATATAGATGCTTGCTTTCATCATTACATTTATCACATTGGATGAATTTTAAATCATATCCATTGTAATCAAATGTCACGGTATCAATAGAGTTGTAACGTTTCTATTTATCTTAGACAAATCCCGTTTAGACAATTTACGAGAAGAGGTTGAACATTCTTTCAACTTTACAGGTTTCACGTCTCGTAATGGAGTCCAATTTAATCTGTCTCCTTTAGAACGCTTTTTTTCGCTACTTGATATATTTGTCATATTTTTCATATTACAAATGTATGAATAAAATAATAGATAGGCAATAGTATGTTTATTATTAATCTTTAAATTGCTATGACGTTTCAAACAAAGTATTCAAAAATCATTTGGATTATGGTTCTCTTTCAGTTGCCTTTAATCTTCCATTCCCCGATATTTCTTTTTTCGGCATTGAAATTAACTCCGACTTTCACGAGTTGTCGGCTGTCTGCCGTGTACGGAATCAAATAACCCCGATCATCGATTTGTTGCAGGGCTTGTTCTGTGCTACCATCTAGTTTGAATTCAAATACGTAGATGTATTTGGGAGTTTTAACCACGGCATCAGCCCGTCCGGTGGCACTACGTACTTCTGCATCTACAAACTGTCCCATGAGTTTGAAAACGAGATAGAACACGACTTGATAATGTCGTTCTGTCTGGGCATTTAACTCATAGGGAAAATCGGCAAAGAAGGCTCGCAACCGAGTCATGAAAGCATCGATATTACCTTTTTCTAGTTCATCCACGAATTTTCCAATGTAAAATCCTCTTTCTTCACTGGGTAAGGTTGTATAAAAAGGGAGTAAAAAATCGAGAAAACCGTATTTTACTTCTTCATTTGGGAAACCTAAAATATAGTTTCTAAAGCGTTTATCGTATTCTTTAATCGTCAAGTAACCGCTTTGATAAATCAACGGGATAGGATTATCGGTATTCATCCGGTATTCCGTGAAAGAAGATGCGGGCGCTTCGATCCCGTCAATTAATAAGCGTAGGTCATAATCACTCTTTTTCAGTAGTTCCACGAGGAATGTCGGGGTACCCGTTTGAAACCAGTAGTTACCGAATTCCAGTTTGTCGAAAGCGTTTAGCACGCTAAAAGGGTTTAACACACCCTCGCCATCCGGGTGGAAATGATAACCATCATATTGCCGGATCATTTCGTTCACAATTTCTTCCTCTGTTGATTGGTTCCTTTGTGCCATTTGATGGATTTCCGGTTCAAAAACAGCGGTTAATTCATTCGGAGTAATCCCACACAACGTTGCGTAGGAAAAATCCATACTGATGTCGTTTAGTTGGTTCAAGTCGCTGAACACGCTGACTTGTGAGAACTTGGTAACACCCGTCAAGAACACGAACCGCAGGTATCGGTCAGCACTTTTCAGTACACCGTAAAAAGCCTTCAGAGTCTGCCGATAGTTTTCCGTTAGTTCCGGGTTATTAATGGCTTGCAACAGTGGTTTATCGTATTCGTCCACCAACACTACAACCCCACGTCCTGTTTGTTCATACGCTCGCTGAATGACTCCGGCAAAACGTCTGGAGAGTGTAATTTCGTCTTTCCCTTCCCCGTATATGGTTTCCCATTGTGTGAGATAATTACTCAATATGGCGTGTAATTGTTCCGGGGCATCGTATCTCTCCGCGTTTAGATCAAGATGCAGTACGGGATAAATTGTCCAGTCATGTTCCAGTTGCTCGATAGCCAACCCTTTAAATAAATCCTTGCGTCCATTGAAATAGGATTCGAAAGTTGAGAGTAATAAACTCTTCCCAAAACGCCGCGGACGGCTCAGGAAGTAGGGCTTACCCATGTTGGCAATACGCCATGCTAATGCCGTCTTATCGACATAGAGGTAATTATTGCTGCGAATATCCTCGAAGGTCTGGATTCCGATGGGTAGCTTTCTGGTTATGCTGGTATTCATGGTCTTTATGTATTTAGTAACAAAGGTAGAGAATAAATTGTAAACGGGCAAACGCAAATAATGGGATGAGGCTGTCTAAAATTCCAGTAAGAAAATGAGAATCCCGACGGGAATAATGTGTTTCAGTTGATCGTAAAGCAACTTTTTTCCGATCTGCTTGTGGGATTTGACGGTTTCGATGTTTAGTTGGAGTTGATAGGCAATCTCTTGATTGCTTTTACCTTCTAAAACAAGCAAGTACACTTTTTGGCATTGTTCCGGTAAGTTCTGAATGGCTTTTATCAAGAGAGCGTAAACCTCTTCTTCAAGAACACGTTCTTCGTAAGTTTTGGTTTCATCCGGAGCCTCGCTTTGCATGTATTTCTGGTAGCGTCTTTTTACCTCTTCGTGGCGGAGATATTTCAGGCATTTGTGCCTGACCGTACCGTATAGATAGGCTTTTAGATTATCCACGTCATTGAATGTCTCTTGGGATTCGATTAACGAGAGAAACACTTCCTGCACAACATCTTTGTCTGTGTCCAAGTCGGGAATATAGCCTTTTGCGAATAACACCAAGGGCGTGTAGTGCTGTTCGAAAAGTTCCCGAACGATTTTTTCGTCATAGATGGAACTAGAATTTAAAGGTGTTATTGTTGCCACGTGTTATTATTTTGCCGATACGAACGTGAATCTTTTTATTTATTCGTTGCAAATATAAACTAAATTGGAATATTTACAAAATATTGAATGCGTTTCTGCAACGGTTTCTGCTAGGCCGTATCATTAAAATTGCACTGGGACTACCTTCGTGTTAGACTATCCTCATTTTACTTTTTCTTAATAGTTTCCTGATAGTTCATTTAGACCACGGAGCATTCATCCTGCATTCCTTTTGCATTCTTGTTCGATAAAATTGATTTTCGATACGATTATATTTGCCGGATGGCTCGGTCGTGTAGTATATTTATTCATTGGAGAGATATGCTTGAGCGACAGTGTACGTATGACGAGGGGATGACCAACTTATACGGAAATAGCGACAATTATTTTCAAATGAATAAAATATGTGTATCTTTACATCATGTTAAAAACTAGATTACAATCGGATTTGGTGTAATAAACAATCTGTATTTCTGATACAGATTGTCCCTTCGCTTGCTTTCGGAAAGCTCTTTCCGGGGGTAATTTCTCTATTATTATAATTTGAATTTTTAATCCGTGTACAACGAGGAATGTAGAATTATGCTTTCACGTGTATGCTTTATATTGATCAATCATGAGTAACGAAAATAATACCATTCTTGGAATCGACGTTCATTTAATTTGCGAATTCTTCTTGAATACAGAACGGCAGGGACCCGGAAGTCCCGAAGTAACGCTTAAAGTGTTAAGCTTTATAGACCATCTTACGGATCATTCCCGGATTGCAGACTTGGGATGCGGGACGGGAGGACAGACGATGACGCTGGCACGGCACGCTCCGGGGCAGATTACAGGACTCGACTTTTTTCCGGGATTCGTGGAGCGTTTTAATCATAACGCTAGGGAGTTGAATCTCCAGGAACGGGTGAAAGGCATTGTCGGTTCAATGGATGCGTTGCCTTTCGGGGAGGAAGAATTAGACTTGATCTGGTCGGAAGGTGCTATTTATAATATCGGTTTTGAACGAGGATTGAACGAGTGGCGCAAATATCTGAAGACGGGAGGATATGTTGCTGTTTCCGAGAGTTCGTGGTTTACCGAAGAACGTCCGGCAGAGATCCATGATTTTTGGATGTCCGTTTATGCGGAGATCGACACGATACCTAATAAAGTCGCCCAAATTCAGAAAGCGGGGTATATCCCCGTGGCGACTTTTATCCTGCCGGAGTATTGCTGGACGGAGAACTATTTTACCCCGTTAGTTAAAGCTCGGGAGATATTCAGCCGGAAATATGCCGGGAATAAAACAGTCGAGGAACTAATAAGTTTTCAGCATCACGAGGCTGAACTATACCGTAAGTACAAGGAGTTTTACGGTTATGTATTTTATATCGCTAAAAAAATGAAGTAATGATAGATTTAAATTATTATGGTTGGAATGATAAGTTAAACCAACTGAAACAGGAATCGACGTATGGAACTCTCACGCATGGGCGTGTCGCTATTGTACACCGGACGTGTTACGAGGTGGTTGCCGGGAGCGGAATATTCCGGTGCGAGTTGACAGGAAACATGATGTACGGGAAGTCGAATTTCGAATTACCCTGTACCGGGGATTGGGTGATCTTTCAGCCGTTTGATGAGGGGATGGGGATTATCATGGATATGTTGCCTCGGTCACGTACTTTGTGTCGTAGGAAAATCGGAACGGTTGCCGAAAAACAAGCCATAGCGGCTCATGTTGACAAAGCCTTTATTGTGCAAAGTCTGGATGATAATTTCAATGTCCGTCGTGCCGAGCGCTTTATGGTTCAGATGCGGGAAGAAAATATTACTCCTGTACTGGTACTTAATAAAGCCGACTTGGTTTTTGACCAACAAAAAGTGGAAGAGCAAATACGGCACGTTACCCGGCAGATTCCGGTGTTTTACACGAGTATTCACGAGTCTCGGACGATTTTTCGTTTAAGGGAATTTATCGCGGTGGGGGAGACGGTCGTGTTTGTCGGTTCTTCGGGTGTCGGGAAAAGTTCTCTGGTGAATGCACTTTGCGAGAAATCCGTGTTACTCACGTCCGGAATAAGTCAATCCACGGGAAAGGGGCGCCATACTTCGACCCGTCGGGAGATGGTGTTGATGGATGGAGGCGGTGTCTTGATTGATACTCCCGGGGTTCGGGAATTCGGTCTTGCGGTTGATGATCCCAGTGCGCTTGATGAGATACTGGAGATTACTGACTACGCACAATCGTGTCGTTTCAAGGATTGCGAGCATATCAATGAACCGGGTTGTGCCGTGTTGGATGCGGTGAGTCGTGGCATACTAGATCGTCAGGTTTACGAGAGTTATTTGAAACTTAGACGGGAAACGTGGCATTTCTCTGCCTCCGAACATGAGAAACGGAAAAAAGAGAAATCTTTCACGAAACTCGTGGATGAAGTGAAGAAGCGCAAGGATCATTTCTGATCCCTATTCACCTTTTTTCTGAATCCCTAGTTCTGCCGCTACTTGGAACATGTATTCCCGGGCCTCAGTGGGATTATTGCTGATTATGCCATCAAGGATAGCCTCTTTGATGGCATTTTTAATATCCCCGATTGCCTTGCAGGGTGGGAGTTGAAATGTCTCCATGATCTCTTCCCCGCTGACGGGAGGTTGGAAATTCCGGATCGCATCCTTCTCTTCGACTTCTTTCAATTTCTGGCGCACGATCTGGAAGTTTGCCAGGAATCGACGAACTTTCTCTTCATTTTTGGACGTGATGTCCGCCTCGGCAAGTGTCATCAGGTCATCGATGTCATCACCTGCGTCAAAAAGGAGGCGACGCACGGCAGAATCTGTCACGGTGTCTTCCGAGAGAACAATTGGGCGCATGTGGAGGCTGACCAGTTTTTGCACGTATTTCATCTTTTCATTCTGGGGGAGTTTCAGGCGGTTGAATAATCTTCCGACCATACGTTCGCCCACGTGATTGTGGCCGTAAAAAGTCCAGCCTTGTCCCGGAATGAATTTTTTGGTGACCGGTTTGGCTATGTCATGCAGTAAGGCTGCCCAGCGTAACCACAGGTTGTTGGAAACACGGCTTACCGAGTCCACGACCGTCAGCGTGTGGTAAAAGTTATCTTTATGCCCGATGCCGTCCACGTGTTCCACGCCTTTTAAAGCGGATAGTTCCGGGAAGAAGACACTCAACAGGCCGGATTGTTCCAGTAATTTTAATCCCACGGAAGGTTTCGGTGAGGCCATGATCTTGTTAAACTCGTCCATGATGCGCTCTTTGGAGACGATTTTCAACCGATCCCGATTAGCGATGATACTTTCAAATGTCACGGGTTCGATCGTGAAATTCAATTGTGAAGCAAAACGGACGGCCCGCATCATACGCAAGGGATCATCGGAAAACGTGATGATCGGATCAAGGGGTGTTTTTAATATTCCGTTCTCCAAATCCTGAAGTCCCCCGAACGGGTCAACAAGTGTCCCATAGTTCTCTTGGTTCAAGGATATGGCTAAAGCGTTGATCGTGAAATCACGCCGTTTTTGGTCGTCCTCGATGGTGCCTTCTTCGACGACGGGTTTACGGGAATCGAGATGGTAGGATTCCTTGCGGGCTCCCACGAATTCAATCTCTACCCCTTTATAGCGGAACATGGCCGTTCCGAAATTTTTAAACACGGAAACCGTTAAGTCTCCGAGTTGTTTGGCAGCCGTCTCAGCCAATTCGATTCCGCTCCCCAACACGACAATATCAATGTCTTTGGAGGGACGGTGTAATATCAGGTCGCGCACGTATCCCCCGATAACGTAAATTTCCAACCCTTTCTCTGCTGCGATTCCGGATAATATCTTAAAAATAGGATGAGTTAACTGCATATTCTTTATTTTGGTTGCAAAATTATCAAGTTATCCCGTACAGACCAAATAAATTGTTTCGGATTTGTCCGGATTACCCTTTTTTCGATATTTTTGTGACCTATGTATTATTGAGATTAAAGATTATGGATAGAGAGCGACGATTAGCGGCATTATTCGATATGGACGGAGTGGTGCTTGACACGGAAGGGCAGTACGATAATTTTTGGCGGGAACAGGGAAGACGTTACCATCCGGATAAACCGGAATTTCATAAGATGATCAAGGGGCAAACGACGGAATTGATTCTGAAGAATTATTTCAAGGGAAATGTTGCTTTGCAACAACAGATTTCACTGGAACTTGACGAGTTCGAGAGCCGGATGGATTTCCCCTACTTCCCCGGTGTGGAACTTTTTATCCGGACGTTACAGAAACATGGGGTGAGAACCGCACTGGTTACCAGTTCAAACAATAAGAAGATGGCTCATGTGCTAATGGTTCATCCGGAGTTTACCGAGTTATTTGAACGTGTGATTACGGCAGATAAGATTACCCGGTCTAAACCCGATCCGGAGTGTTATTTGCTGGCAGCACGGGAGTTGCAGATGGAAGTGGATGTCTGCTGTGTCTTCGAAGACTCTTTTTCCGGGATCGAGGCCGGCCGACGTGCGGGAATGAAAGTTGTCGGTTTGGCAACCACGAACCCGAGAGAGAAGATACAGGATAAAGTCGATTGGGTACTTTCCGATTTCACGGGATGCGTGTATGATGAATTTATCGACTTAATGGAAAGGTGAGTCGAAAGTTTGTAAAGTTCATAAAGTCCATAAGGTTCATAAAGTGACGGGTGTCCTTCGGATAATATTGAACGGCAACTCAGAATTGCCGTTGACAAAGTACCTGCAAGGGTCCAAGGACCTTATAGACTTTATAAACCTTATGAACTTTTGACCCATTACACGATACCCGAAAATCCCATGAATGCCATGGCCAGCAATCCGGCTGTAACCAGTGCGATGGGGGTTCCTTTCATGCCTTGAGGAATGGAGGATAGTTCCAGTTGTTCCCGGATTCCGGCAAAGATGGTTAAAGCTAATCCGAAACCTAATGCAGTTGAGGCTGCAAACACGACGGATTCCAGTAAGTTATAATCTTTTTGAATCACCATGATGGCTACACCAAGTACGGCACAGTTTGTCGTGATCAAGGGTAAGAAAACTCCTAATGCTTGATAAAGTGACGGACTTACCTTCTTCAGAATGATTTCCACCATCTGAACGAGGGCGGCAATGATCAAGATAAACACGATGGTTTGCATGAATCCGATGCCGAACGGGTCAAGTACGGTTTTCTGTACGATAAATGTTACCATGGTGGCCAGAATCATCACGAACGTAACGGCTCCTGTCATTCCGAGTGCCGTGGGTACGCTCTTGGAAACCCCTAGGAACGGGCAGATTCCCAAGAATTGTGCCAACACGATGTTGTTGACAAATACGGCGGCTATAAATATAAAAACGTATTCCATGTTTCTAATTTTAGATTTTAAATTTTAGATTTTAGATTGCTTTTTCAATTTACAATTTACAATCTAAAATTTACAATTAGTTGGTTTTTCTTATTCTGTTGATGAATGCGATCAGGTAACCCAAAGCGATAAACGCTCCCGGAGCCAGAACGAAAACGAGCATTCCGTAATTTTCATTGTAGAGGGTCATGTTGAAGAACTTCCCACTACCCAGAATCTCACGGATAGAACCTAATATCGTTAATGCCATTGCGAAACCAAGGCCGATACCCAAACCGTCCAGCATGGAAGGAATGGCTTTGTTTTTGGATGCGAATGATTCAGCTCGTCCCAGCACGATACAGTTCACCACGATCAATGGAATGAATAATCCCAAAGATTCGTGCAAGCTCGGCAGGTAAGCTGCCATACACATATCGACCACGGTAACGAATGCGGCGATGATCACGATAAAACCGGGAATCCGGATTTTGTCGGGAATCAGGTTTGCCACGAGCGAGATGGCCAGGTTGGATAGTACCAGAACGAAAGCCGTGGCTAAGCCCATCCCCAAGCCGTTAATGGCAGAGGTGGTGACTCCCAGCGTGGGACACATCCCGAGCAGGAGTACGAAGGTCGGATTTTCCTTGAAGAACCCTTTGGTAAAAGTTTGCCAGTTGTTCATATCTTTATTCTTTCATTGATTTTACGTGTTATTTTGCGGATTCTGCCAATGCTTTTGCCGCCCGGTTTACTGCATCCAGGAAAGCTCTGGATGAAATCGTGGCGGCCGTGATGGCATCCACGTTTCCGCCGTCCTTTGAAACCTGAAGTCCTTGCGCACCCGGAGTTTTTCCGGTAATATCACCTTTGGCACCTTTCACGAACCAGGTGTCCATTTTGGAACCCAATCCCGGGGTTTCTTTGTGGCTTAGCACGGAGTAGTTATATATACTTCCGTCTGGGGTGAATCCTACCATAAGTTCAATAAGCCCGCCAAACCCGTTATTTGTGAACGTTTTAATGGCTGTCCCCACGAGTTGCCCGTTTGCTTTAGCCGGATAGAATTCTAATTCCCCTCCATCTGCTTTCACGATCTGTTTTTCCGTCATCGGGTCATTATCAAAAGCGGGAACCACGGCACGAATGGCCTGTACTTGCTTTTCAATTTTTACTTTTTCAATTAATCCGGACGTGAGTGAGTTCACAACTCCCACTGCGGCGGAGGAAACCAGTGTTACCAAAAATAACACCAGTACCATATTCTTAAAACTTGATTCTAATTTCTTTCCCATCAGTTTAGATTTTAAATTTTAGATTTTAAATTTTAAATTCCATTTGTAAGTAATTTACAATCTACAATTAGTAAATTTAAAATCGTCGGGGTTTACAATATCTGTTTATCAGCGGTGTGAATCCGTTCATGATCAGGATTGCGAAAGACATTCCTTCCGGGTAAGCCCCGAATACACGGATGATTACGGTCAACAATCCGATTCCGACACCGTAAATAATCATTCCTTTATGTGTCATGGGAGAGGTTACGTAATCCGTGGCCATAAAGATTGCTCCCAACATCAAACCTCCTGTAAAGAGATGGAAAACCGGACCGGCAAATTGTGCCGGATCAGCTAGGTTCAGAATCCCGGAGAACACGATAACAGTGGCGAAAATAGCCACCGGGATGTGCCAACTGATGATCTTTCGGATCAGCATATAGGCGAATCCTAATAAAAGTCCGATAGCGGCGACTTCTCCTAAACTACCCCCCATGTTACCGAGAATCAAGTTACCGGTAGAGAATCCGGCTGAAGAGAGTGCGTCTCCGACAGCTTGTCCGTTCTTAACGGCCTCTTTTACAAGAGCTAGGGGTGTAGCCCCGGTTACGGCATCAGCCGTAGCGAATCCGTTCGGTATGGGCCAAGTGGTCATTTGTACCGGGAACGAGATCAACAGGAAAACACGACCCACGAGAGCCGGGTTGAAAATATTGTTTCCTAATCCTCCGAAACTCATTTTACCGATACCGATGGCAACCAATGCCCCGATGACCACGATCCACAAGGGAAGAGACGAGGGAAGGTTAAATGCCAGCAATACTCCCGTGATGATGGCTGATCCGTCCCATATTGTGGGACGTTGTTTCATGAGGTATTTTTGAATAACGTATTCGAATACAAGGCAGGCAACTACCGAGGTGAGGGTTACCAGAATGGCTCCCAGCCCGAAAAATACGATAGAAAAGATAAACGTCGGTACTAATGCGATAAGTACGCCGTACATATTTTTTTCTATCGAATCCCCGCCGTGAACGTGGGGGGAGGGGGATATGGTGAAATTACTCATATTTTTTTATTTAGTGATTTAGTGGTTTCCGATTCTGTGATTTCCACCCACGAGTCAACGCTTGTTAATCATTAAATCATTTAATCGGCAATCTCTGAATCGATTCATTCTACATTAATATTATTTTTTTCTCGCCCGGATCATTTGCCCTGTTCTGGCTTTCCCCAGACGGATCACGTCAAGCAACGGACGGTTTGCCGGACAGGTAAAACTACATGAACCACATTCGATACAGTCCATGATCTTTTCTGATTCCAGCATTTCCAGCTTGTTGTGTTCTCCAAGTAACATCAAATAATAGGGTTCCAATCCCATGGGACACACGTTAACACATTTCGAACAGCGGATACAGTTCCGATATTCTTTACGGGCAGATTCTTCCTGACGTATAAGCAGGATGCCACTCGTGCCTTTCGTGACGGGAATGTTCGTGTTGGTCAGGGCTTTTCCCATCATGGGGCCTCCTCCAATCACTTTACCCGTGTCTTCAGGCAATCCCCCGGCAGCCTCGATCAGTTGTGAGATCGGGGTCCCGATGCGGCAAAGGTAATTACCCGGTTCTTTTAATGATTTTCCGGTAACCGTGACTACCCGTTCGAACAGGGGTTTATGTTTCATGACAGCTTCGTACACGGCATACACGGTCCCCACGTTCTGCACCACGGCCCCGACAGCAATGGGTAGTCCGCCCGATGGCACGAATTTTCCGGTGGTGGCTTGTATCAATTGTTTCTCACCTCCTTGTGGGTATTGTATCTTTAACGGGCATATCTCGATTCCGTCCGCCAGTCTGGCTAGTTTACCCAGTTCTTCAATGGCGTCTCGTTTGTTGTTTTCGATTCCCACGATCGTGCGTTTCACGCCGAGGACTTTCATGATAAGTTGTATACCAATGATCAACTCTTTCCCGTGTTCCAGCATCAAACGATGGTCTGCCGTGAGGTAAGGCTCACATTCTACACCGTTGATGATAAGTACTTCGGCTGTACTTCCGGGAGGGGGCGATAGTTTCACCTGTGTCGGAAAGGTGGCTCCACCCATACCGACAATTCCTGCCGCACTAATAGCTGCCAGAATCTCTTCTTTTGTGAATGTACCGGGTTGTTTGTTGATGGGATCTTTTAGGATGTTTTCATCCCATTCGTCACCTTCTACTTTAATGGTTACAGCCGGGCGGGGGTAACCGCTGGCGTCGATAACCGGATCAAGTGACATAACGGTTCCTGACACGGAACTATGGATGTTTGCCGATATAAAGCCGGCAGCCTGACCGATGATTTGTCCTACTTTTACTTGATCTCCTTTTTTCACCGTGGGAACGGCAGGAGCCCCGATATGTTGTGATAAGGGTATAGTTACTTGTTCGGGGAGGGGAAGGGTGATAATTTCCCCTTGTGCTGATAATTTATTTTCTGGTGGGTGAACTCCCCCAATTTTAAATGTCTTAAGCACGGTGTATTAATTTTAGATTTTAAATTGAATGATTCTGTGATTTCGTGATTTTAGATCCTATCGATTAAATGATTTAATCACCCAACCATTGAATCGGCAATCACTAAATTTGTTCGTTTTTCGCTTCTACTTCAGCTGGTTCGGTGATTTTCCGGGGAGGAAAATTAACCTCGTGGATCGCGTGTGTCGGGCAAGCACTGACACATTTCCGGCAAAGTTTACATTTTCGGAAATCAATGTATGCCAAGTTGTTCTCTAGGGTGATGGCCTCGAAAGGACATTCTTTCACGCATTTTCCACATCCGATGCAGGCTGCTGTACAGGCTTTGCGGGCAATGTTCCCCTTGTCTTTGTTCACGCAGCAAACAAAAACTCGCCGATCTTTCACTCCTTTGTTTCGTAACTCGATGATGTTTCTCGGACAGGCCTTCACGCAGGCTCCACACGCCACGCACTTCTCCTCGGAAACGACCGGGAGACCGTTCTCGTCCATATGAATGGCATCGAACGGACAGGCTGTTACGCAATCCCCACATCCCAGGCAACCGAAGGTACAATCGGTTTCACCCCGGTAAAGGGAATGTTCGATGGCGCATGATTTGTAACCGTCATATTGACTGGTACGTTGACGATGGTCACACGTGCCGTTACATCTTACCACCGCAATTTGCGGGGTTTGTGCCGTTACTTCCATGCCCAGGGCGGCGGCAACTTTCGTCATGGTTTCCGCACCTCCAACCGGACAAAACAGTCCATCCAAAGAAGTAGCCTTTACCGTGGCTTCCGCAAATCCCCTACACCCGGGTTTGCCACATCCTCCGCAATTTGCTCCCGGTAGGATGCTTTCCACGGTATCAATTCTAGGGTCTTCCTCGACCTTGAATTTTTGCGCGACAAAATAGAGAATCACGGCAGACGCAATCCCAATAGCGCACAAAGAAATAATGGTGTAAATAATGGTAGTAGTCATCATAAAGGTGTTTGTTTTGTCTCCTCTAGTTTGTTATAACGCCCGTAAAGTTATTATTTTTTTTCTAGGTTATGCTATTTTAACCTTGAATTTTATTTTTTGGGCAAACTTGTTTCTTAGTAAATACAGGCAAATAAAGTAGGCTGATATTGCAATTAGGGATAATGTAGCGGCCATAACTTCACTGACTCCGGCAAGGATAAGCAAGGTCAAAATAACGATAATTAAAACGGAAGGAACAATGTATGCCAATAGCACGGAAAGCATGGCATTTTGAGTACTGGCACTGACGATTACTTTGTCTCCTATTTTGACGTCTTCATTCGGTTTTTCTGCCGTGATGCTCTTTAAAGCCATTTCCGACATACCACAAGCTCCTTTGGCATGACATCCCGCACAGGCTGTTTGGCTTTGTATGGTCACTATAATAAAGGTATCGGCTACCTGTGTCACGATTCCATCATGTTCTATTGTATTTTTTGCCATAATATGATTCTTAGAATAGAGCAAATATAATGATAAAATAAAAACCATCCTGCAGCGAGGATGGTTTTCATTTTTTATTTTTTACGCATAAAAATTTGAATCGGTACACCCGTGAACTTCCAGTGTTCCCGGATTTTGTTTTCCAGAAAACGCTTGTAAGGTTCTTTCACGTATTGCGGTAAGTTGCAATAGAATGCGAAAGTTGGGGTTTTCGATGGTAGTTGTGTCACGTATTTTATGCGGATATATTTTCCTTTCAAGCTGGGGGGAGGGAAGTTTTCGATCTCTTCCAGCATGATACGGTTCAGTTCGGATGTTTTCAGTTTTTGTTTCCGGTTTTCGTAGGTCTGGATGGCTGATTCAAGCGCTTTCAACAGACGTTGTTTCGTGAGAGCCGAGGTGAAAATGATCTCCACGTCGTTGAAGGGGGCCATTTTTGCCCGCAGTTCTTTCTCGAAATTGATTGTCGTTTTGTTATCTTTCTCGATCAGGTCCCACTTGTTCACGAGGACTACCACGCCTTTCTGGTTACGCTCGATGAGGTGGAATATGTTCAAGTCCTGAGATTCCATTCCCCGGGTTGCATCAATCAGTAGCATACACACGTCACTGTCTTCGATGGCACGCACGGAACGCATCACGGAATAGAATTCCACGTCTTCATTGACTTTCGCTTTCTTGCGTAATCCCGCGGTGTCCACCAACAAGAAGTCGTGTCCGAAACGATTATAGCGGGTGGTGATCGTGTCACGAGTTGTTCCGGCAATATCGGTTACGATATTACGTTCTTCCCCGATAAGGGCGTTGATCGTGGAGGATTTTCCCACGTTAGGGCGTCCCACGATAGCGATCTTGGGAAGTTCTTCCATGTCTTCGAGCGGGTCGGTGGTGAAGTGTGAAACCAGCTTGTCAAGTAGTTCTCCTGTTCCCGAACCGTTGATGGATGCTATGGGGAAAATCTCTTCTCCGACTCCCAGTTTATAGAATTCGTGGACATCGTAGAGACGTTCTCCATTGTCCACCTTGTTTGCCACGAGGTAAATGGGTTTGTTGACTTTCCGGAGCATACGGGCGAAACTGTGGTCCAGATCGGTAATACCGAGTTCCACGTCGCAGACGAACAGGATCACGTCGGCCTCGTCCATAGCGAGTAATACCTGTTTGTTGATCTCCTCCTCGAAGATGTCCGAACTGTTGGAAACGTATCCTCCGGTGTCAATCACCGAGAATTCTTTGCCGTTCCATTCTGATTTTCCGTAATTCCGGTCACGGGTCACCCCGCTTTCCTCGTTTACGATGGCTTTCCGGCCACCGACTAAACGATTGAAAAGTGTTGATTTTCCCACGTTGGGACGTCCTACTATTGCAACAATATTACTCATTGGAAAGATAAAAGTTAAAAGATAAAAACTAAAAGATTAAAGTTGTTTGTAACCGAAGCGTTTCAGGTCGTTTTCCTTGTTCCGCCAGTCTTTGAGGACTTTGACGTACAGGTTCAGGAATACTTTTTTCCCGAAGAAGGCTTCGATGTCAACACGGGCTTCCGTACCGACTTTTTTCAATGCGGCACCCTGATGCCCGATAATGATACCTTTCTGGGAATCCCGTTCCACGTTGATCACGGCCATGATGTTGATACGTTTGGTTTCTTCCTTGAATTCTTCCACGACAACCTCGACAGAATAAGGAATTTCTTTATCGTAGTTCAACAAAATCTTTTCCCGGATAATTTCGGTTACGAAAAAGCGTGCCGGCATATCGGTCATTTCTTCTTTGTCGAAATAAGGTTCTCCCACGGGTAACAATTCCAGAATGCGCTTGTATAAATTGTCCACGTTGAAATTCTCAGTAGCCGAGATCGGGAATATTTCAGCTCGCGGGATGATCTCTTTCCACTTGTCGAACAGGGCATCCAGTTTATCCGGGGTGGTCAGGTCAATTTTGTTCAACACCAGAAGGATGGGAACCTCGCTTTGTTTCACTTTCTCGATAAAGTCCGCGTTCTTTTCGATATTCTCCACCACGTCGGTGACATAGAGGATGATGTCGGCATCGATAATGGCGCTTTTCGAGAAATCAAGCATATATTCCTGCATCTTGTAACTGGGTTTCACGACCCCCGGGGTATCGGAAAATACGATCTGAAAATCCTCCCCGTTCACGATTCCCTTGATCCGGTGACGTGTGGTTTGGGATTTGGACGTGATAATCGATAATTTCTCCCCGACTAGTCGATTCATCAAGGTTGATTTTCCCACGTTGGGGTTTCCTAAGATATTGACAAAACCTGCTCTGTGCTCCATTTATTTAAAAATTAATTGGGCACAAAGGTACGATAACTAATTGAAAATTGAAAGCCTAAACGAAAATGTGCGGGTCTATTTTTTGTTTTGCTTGTAGACATAAGCGATTTTCTCGCTGTCTGGAAAATATAAAGTCACTTGACCCACTATTATACTCTAAATTGACCCATCAAAAAAATATTAGAATTAAGTAGAGA
>NZ_JADMSV010000023.1:0-91676 GCF_015560935.1 Butyricimonas sp. BSD2780061689_150309_C8 | reverse complement strand
AACCGGGTCAATTTCGAGTGGATTTCAAGGACCAAGTTCTATTGGAAAAGAAGGGCCAAATTAGTGCGGATTTTCCACCAATAGCATCGTAAATGAGATTGATGTTAAAGAAGTAGTAACCGAATACTTGGAAAAGCAAAGGCGTAAAGCAATGAGGGGAAATTTCGTAAGAATAAAGAACCCTTTCCCGCTTGTAAACGAGCGATACGCTCGTAGCCTTGCGAAACAAGTGGTGCAGAATGAGGAAACCAAAAGGGTTGTTCTTAAAAGGGCGGTTCAAGATACGGAAGGTATAACCTTGAAACAGTATACCTCTATCTTAAGAGATATAATGTTTACGAAGTTGTTGCCGAATATCAAGTTTCATGCAGACTGCGTGAAGTTCGGTTTGTCGCCATTTGCGGCGGCTCAGAATATCGCAATGGCTGGGACGAAACAAGTGGATGATGTGTTGAATAGAGGCATTGATGTTGTCTATAAAGATAAACTTGATGCATTGAAAGAAACAGTCATTTCAGAAGCGAAAATGGCGGAAGCTAAATTCGGGTCTGTAACAAGTAGTCCATCCGAGTGGCAATGTTCAGAGGCAGCTCGTCTTACCGAGATCATTACACGAGTAATTAAAGAAGTGGAAGAGAAAAGTAAGACCGAGTAGTCTATTCTTTGACTAAATTATAGAGATTTCCCCCTCGCTGGCGATTTAATTGGGGGGAAATCTCTTTCTTTATCTAACCGTTTCCCCGAAATTGGAGAAACGGTATTATTGTTTATAGTAAGTTGCTCATTGCAGCCTCCATTTGCGTGTTCTCGAAACTATCGAGGTAGATTTGGGTTACTTTCTCCGAACTATGACCGAGAGCCTCACAAATGAGTGATGTACTAACTCCCGATCGTTTTAGGGCGGTTGAAAATGAGTGTCGGGCAACGTATGTAGTTAGTTTCTTGTCAAGTTCTAATTCCGCACCTAATTTTTTCAAATGCTTGTTCACTTTGCCAATTACTTTGTGAATCCTGTTTATCTTCTGTTGTTCCGTTTTGTGAAATGGTGACAGGATCGGGAAGATATACGGGCTATCGGGTGATCTGTATTTATTGATGATCTCGATAGCTTTAGGTTGCAACGGTAATTGGATCAACTTCTTTGTCTTTTTCCGCTTGTACGCCAAACGTCCGTCCATGATGTTATCGTGTTTGATACGTGCCATATCTGTAAAGTTGATACCTCCCGTGAAGTAGGAGAATGTGAATAAATCTACCGCAAGTTCCTTGTATGCGTTGTTTGTGGGAGCCTCGTTAATGATCTTTTTCACGTTATCTTTCACTATTGCCCGTTTCGGGGTAGCCTCGTGTAGTTTTGACACCTTGTAATCTTTAAACGGATAGTGTTCTGCTTTCACGTGTCCCCCTTTTATAGCGATATTGTAAACCGCTCGGATATTTCTAAAACGAATACCAATAGTGTTGGTCGCTATCTCTTTGGTTCTTAACCATGCCTCGTAGCTTTTCAACCATTGTTCGTTAATGTCAGAGAAGAATACATCCAAGTGCTTGTTGTATTCTAGTAATGAATTATACGTTTGCTTGTATGATGCGGCATAAGCTAGCCTTTCCTCTTTTTTGAATAAAACAATCTGTTGCAGGAATAGTTCTCCTACTGTTAGCCTTTTAGTCGTGTTTGTAACCTTTTCAATTAATGAAGTCGGGGTGAAGTCCTTGTTTTCAGCCTTTAACTCGATCACGTGATCATTATACGCTTTTGCCTTGTTAATGATAAGTTTCTCGATCTGTTCTTTATTAGGACAGTTTGCTTTCGGTTTGTTCTTTATAAAATCCCAATACTTTGGATTAACAGATACTCCTAAACTCACATACTTCTTTTTTCCGTCTTTACAGACTCTAACCATTAAAGGGTGTTCTCCATTTGCAAGTGTTTTTGATTTGTAACACAAGATGTTAATACCTTCGCTCATGTCGATTTTCGGTTTAACTCTTGGTTTAACTTTGATCTTAAAATGTCGGTATTTGAGGCAAAAAGAAAAGAGAGCCACTTTTGTAACTCTCTCATTTTCAGTGGTGCCAACTGGAATCGAACCAGTGACACAAGGATTTTCAGTCCTTTGCTCTACCAACTGAGCTATGGCACCATCGCTGAATTGCGAGTGCAAATATAGAGGTTTTATTTCAATCTGCAAGAGCTGAGGCAAAGAATCTCGAAAAATATTATTTCCCGCTTTGTCGAAGACGGATGCAGAGGTATATCATCCATACCATAATGACCATGGAAGCATAGGGAACTGCCGGAACGAACAGGAACCATAGCAAAAAGCCGATAATCAAGAGATAGAGGTAGATGAACAAGTATTTATTGATGATCCACGGTAGAGTGCGTTTACCGAGAAAGAAAGCGGCGATGAGGTTTAATGGGTTTGCCCAGAAGGCATTAAAATTGGGGAACATCGTGGGATGTTTCGTGAAGAAGCACAAAAAGACGATGAGACACCCGACAACGCCTGTCGCGATAAAGAAGGGAATAGCGATAGCTTTTAGCAAACGGCGGCTTTTTACCTTTTGTAAAAGTAAAATGAGTGCAAGCGTACAAATGGCAAAAACAAAGAACGGGGAGAAGTACCAGGGTGTTGAAAGATCCTGCTCCGGTGCTTCATATATTGTCTCTATCGGCTGCACGAGTGGAGTTCCATTATATGCCGCGGAATCTAAACGATACATGAGGTAATCGGGAAGAAACATTTGTTCCCGGATGGTAGCCGTGGAGGTTGCGGGAGAGCCGAGGATCGTGTGAATACCCCATTGAATCCACGGGGAACGACCTAGATATTCATCCAGAAGATTCCAAAAACTTTTCGTGGAAGGCTGAGCAATCCATGTGATTTGATTGCCTGTACTTTTCTCAATGATGTCCCGAACCCGGGTTGAACAATTGTCATATAGAAAGTTGTAGAGGTATTCCCGGTTTGCAGGTTCATAATTTTCAACGAGCAAGTCCATCAAGTATTGCTTTTGAATGGAATCCAAATTTAAGGTCTGGGAATACACGCTACGCTCGTCATAAATGTAGGAAGATAAAAAACGACGAAATTCGGAACACGATAATTGGTAGGGGAGTAGGCCACGTGCAAATTTGAAATAGAATCCCTGGGTTGCAAAATCAAACGTCCCGTAATTGAAAACAATATCCATGTTGTTTGCTTTGTCCACTACCCGGATGCCCGTGTGTCCGAACAGCGAGTAAAGTTCGTTACCCGGGGAACACGTCAGAATGCTGATCGTGGCATCTTTGGATAACTTGACGGAGGCAGAAGTACTCGTCGTGAGTAAAAACAGGAAAAAGGATATGATGAATAGTTTTGTTTTCATGTGTTTCAGTATTATAGTTTACACGGGGGATATTCAATGTCACAAAGAAACAAGGCATTGCCGGGAACGGAAGTTCCTGCTTTGCATCGATCCTTGCTTTCAATAATCTGTTGGAATTGTTCCAGCGTGATACGTCCTTGCCCTACATCCAACAATGTTCCCACGATGGCACGTACCATGTTACGCAGGAAACGATCGGCTTTGATCGTGAATACAAGTTGTTCATCCGTTTCTTTCCAGTTGGCCTCCATCAAATGGCAGATGTTCGTTTTTACATCCGTGTGTAATTTGGAGAAGCTGGTGAAATCCTTGTAATGCAGGAGAAGTTCGCAAGCATTGTTCATTAACCGGATGTCCGGTAGGGGGTGTGGTCGGTAGGCAAACGGGTAAGTAAACGGATTCTTGTTTTTATTGATATAATATTTATACGTACGCGAGATAGCCGAAAATCGAGCGTGCATGTCAGGCTGTACGGCGTAAATATCTTTGATTGCGATGTTTTTTCCCAAGAAACGATTAAGTTTGTCAGCCAAGGCTTTCGTGTGAGAAATGGCAATATCACTCTCGAAGTGGGCCACGAAAAACGAGGCGTGTACTCCCGTGTCCGTTCGTCCGGCCCCGGTCACGTTGATTTCCTGTTTCAGCAAGAGGGAGAGTGCCTTGTTGATTTCTTCTTGGACAGAGGGGGCATTGGGTTGTATCTGCCAACCGTTATATCCACTTCCGTTATATGCTAATTCAATAAAATACCTGTGCATGTTTCCACTTTTTCAAGATTCAAAATTAACAAAATTCCGTGAGAGTAGAAGAACATGAAACGTTTTTTACTTTTCCTGTTCTCCGGGCCGAGGGAATGTCATCCACGGATAAAATTCAATTAACTTGCAACTTGTGACCCGAGAACCTGTAACGGAAGAATATAAACGTTAATTTTTAACGCTTGTATCCTGACATTATATCCTGATTTTACGTTATATTTGTAACGTCCGTAGTATTTCAAGGGCATGTTAAATGTTGAAAAGGAATGAGCAGTATTGTAGAAAATTTGAAAGAGATTGCCGGTAGTTTACCGGAAGGGGTAAAATTAGTAGCCGTATCGAAAACAAAGCCCGTGGAGGCGATAGAGGAGGCATACGGGGCAGGGCAGAGAGTATTCGGGGAAAACCGGGTACAGGAACTGGCGGAGAAGTACGAGATACTTCCCAAAGATATAGAATGGCACATGATCGGTCATTTACAAACGAATAAAGTGAAGTATATGGCCGCTTTCGTTTCTTTGATTCATGGCGTGGAGAGCTTGAAATTGCTGGAGACAATTGACAAGGAGGGAAAGAAACATGACCGGGTGATCCCTTGCCTGCTGCAATTTTATATAGCCAGTGAGGAAACTAAGTTCGGGTTGGATATGGAGGAGGCGAAAGCCCTCTTGGAGAGTGATGCTTACAGGCAGATGAAGAACGTGAAGATCGTGGGCGTGATGGGGATGGCGACGAACACGGATGATGAGATGCAGGTCAGACGGGAATTTCATCACCTGAAAGAGATTTTTGACGAGTTGAAGGTAACTTATTTTGCGGGAAACCCCGAATTCAAGGAATTATCCATGGGGATGTCCGGTGATTACCGGATAGCCGTGGAGGAAGGAAGTACGATGGTGCGCGTGGGGAGTTCCATCTTCGGGGCGAGAAATTACGCGAATATATAATTTGAAAGATTCATTATTAACTATTTAAATAAATCATTATGGCAGATTTGAAGACGAAATACATGGGACTGGAGTTACGGAGTCCGATTATCGCGGGAAGTTGCGGTTTAACGTCCGACGTGGAGAAGATGGTCGAGATGGAGAAAGCAGGAGTGGGAGCCGTGGTGTTGAAATCTATTTTCGAGGAACAGATTAACGAGGAGACTTCCGGTGTGTTCAAGGCCGGTTACGGGATGGGTGATGCTTACCCGGAGGCCGAGGATTATATCAAGGCGTACATTCGTTCCAACACGATACAGAAGTACGTGGAATTGGTTCGTAATGCCAAGAGTCGTTTGACGATACCCGTGATTGCCAGTGTGAACTGCTTTAGTGGTGGAGAATGGGTTTCGTTTGCCCGCCAGTTGGAAGAGGCCGGGGCGGATGCACTGGAGTTGAATGTTTTTATTTTGCCGGTGAACGAGTTTAAGGAGAGTGCGGAAGTGGAGAACGTGTATTTCGAGATCGTGAAATCCATCAAGAGCCAGATAAAGATACCTGTTTCCGTTAAGATCAGTCATTATTTTACGAACCTTTCCGCTTTCGTGGATAAAATCAAGGCTTACGGGGCGAACGCGACCACGTTATTCAATCGATTCTACGAGCCGGATATAAATATTAATACATTGGAGATGGGGGCCGCATCCGTGTTTAGTACGGCTGCCGAATTGAGGACAACCTTGAGATGGACCGGTATTTTGGCTGGGAAGGATAAGAAGTTGGAAATTTCTGCATCCACGGGCGTGCATGGTGGTGAGGCTGCCGTGAAGTTATTGTTGGCAGGTGCGACAACGGTTCAAGTTTGTTCTGTTCTTTACGAGAAGGGTATTCACGTGATCGAGGATATAAATAATTTTATCGGGAAATGGATGGACTCGAAAGCTTTCAAGACAATCGGGGATTACCGGGGAATGCTTTCCTATTCGTCCATCGAGAACCCGGATCTTTATGAAAGAGCCCAGTTCATGAAATACTTTAGTAATAAACAATATTAATTTATGAGAAGTACATTTATCTTGTTGTTGTGTTGCATGTGCTTTGCATGTGCGAAGTATCCGGGAGTGCCGGAAAAATATCATGCTTTGTTGGACAAAGCTTTAGAAACGTCGGGAACGAATCAGCCGGAATTGGCAAAGGCGTTGGAAAGTGCTACTCCGGAAATGAAGGAAGGCGTGGCCTTTTTGATTTCTTATATGCCGGAGCGAGATTTGAAAACGATGAAAGGGGATGATTTGTTGTCGAATGTGAAATTGGCCTATGAAGCTCGTAACCGTTTTGCCTGGGCGAAGAGTGTGCCGGATTCTATTTTCTTGAATGACGTGTTGCCTTACGCTTCACTGAACGAGGAGAGAGATCAATGGCGTGCCGATTTCTACAAGAGATTCGCTCCTTATGTGGAGAATTGTAAAACATTGGAAGAGGCAATTAAAGCCGTGAACAAGAACATCCGGGATGAAGTGAAGGTGGATTATAACACGGCCCGTGAGAAACCTGATCAGAATCCCTCGGAGTCTATTCGTCAGGGAATGGCTTCTTGTAGCGGTTTGTCTATTTTATTGACTGATGCTTTGCGGTCAGTGGGTATTCCTTCCCGTATTGCCGGGACTGCCAACTGGCATGATAACCGAGGGAATCATAACTGGTGCGAGGTTTGGTTGGACGGTAAATGGTATTTTACCGAGTATTACCCGAACGAGCTCGATCGTTCTTGGTTCCTTGCCGATGCCGGGAAAGCTGATCCCAAAGATCGTATGCACGCAATCTGGGCCTCTTCTTTTAAACCGACGGGGGAGAGTTTCCCGTTAGTTTGGGATTTTAATATTAAGTACGTGCCTGCTATCAATGTCACTCAACGTTATCTGGATATTTATCAAGAGGTTTATCAATCTCAATTGGCCGGAGGAAATTACGTACCTCTAAAAGTCATGATGTTTAAAGATAAACGCAATATGCGTAAATCTGATGATCGGGTAGCTGCCAACGTGGATATTTTCTGCGGTAAAGATCAAATCGGTGGTGGACGTACTGCCGGACCTAGACAGGATATGAATGACGTGTTGGAATTTATGGTGGAAAAAAATAAAGTGTATACTTTGAATTATTTCGATAAAAACGGTCAGTGGGTTGGTGAAGAAGTGAAAGTGAAAGAGAAACCGGTAGAAGTGAAATTACACTTGTAAGAAAAATAAGAGGGGGCAAAAATCTTTTGCCCCCTCGTTTGTAAAGTTTATAAAGTAGAACCTTCGATTCTAAAAGTTCATAAAGTCCATTGACCCTAGCGGGCGCCTTATCTACGGCAACTTTGTTGCCGATGGATTCAGTCCGAGGGATAAACCTTATAACTTTACAAACCTTACGAACTTTTGCACCCTTTCGTTTATTAATTCTTTGGTATTGCGGATACAATCTTGAGATTGTTGGCATCTATCGTGACATCGAATTCCCGATCCCCTTGTTCAACTTCAAAAATGTAAACGAGCGAACCGTCTTCTCTTTCTTCATAATCAATGTCATCAATCCGGTAATTCGCGTAGGAAGAAGTTTTCAGTACATTCATCACGTTGGCTGGTACATTATTGTGTGAAACTTCCCAAGTGGTGACAACCCATTGATTCTGGTGGTTGAACACGACTTCTTTCATGATTTGTTGATCAATAATATCAATCTTTAGTAACCCTTTATCCTGATCGATTTCCACGATATTGGCCTGTGGGTATTTCTGCTGAATGAATTGTAGGATTGTTTTGGGTGCGCTCTCCGGTTGATATCCCCGTCCATCGTTATCCATAAGGGTTTTTACCAGCGTTCCATTTTCCAAGTAGTGCAAGGCAACTTCTTGTTCCCCGAGTTCTGCCTCGATAATGTAAATTGTCTCCATCCCGGCTCTTTCCAGCTTGTCAACATCTTCTACTTCCCATCTCCCGTATTCTCCGGATTTAAAACTATTGCGGATCACCACGGGCAGGGAGTTATATTTGACGTCACTTTCGGTCATCACCCATTGGCCGTTGTTGTCAAACCAAGCCTCGACTTCCGTGAAGTCGATATGGAATTCGGCCACTTGATACGTGTTTTTCACTTCCCATTCTACTCGTTTTGCCGAGGGATATTTGGCTTTAAAGGCACTCACGACGTTTTGGGGCGGCGTGTAGCTGCTGTCTTTGCAGCTACTGAAAGCAAACGTGGTGGAGAGTAGGATTAGTGCGGTAACTAATGTTGTTTTCATAATTTCTAATTTAAGATCCTCTTGTTTTACGTTACTGCAATTTAAATGTTACCTGTCTATCATTTTACAACATTTCCCTCCATATCCACTGTTACGTGAATTTCTTGATTGCCTTTTTCCAATTCGAAGATGTATACTTCACTTCCGTCCGCGCTTTCTTTGTAATCAATATCATCAATTTTGAATCCCGGGTTATCATTCAGCACTTTGGTTGCAATGTCTTGAATCTCTCTTTCTCTAACATCCCAAGTCGTGTATAACCATTCGTTAGTACTATTGAAGTGTAATTCTTTTGCTTTGTTTTCGTGTAAGATGTCGATCTCGGTAATTCCTTTTTCGACTTCAATGTCCACGATGGTTGCTTGTGGATATTTCTCGTTAATGAAATTTTTCAGGACTTCAGGAACCGTGTTCGGTTGATAATTGTTGTTGTTGTCAATGTCTTCTACCGCTTTTATTAAAGTTCCGTCTTCAGCGTAGAATAAATCAAATTCCTGTTTGCTTTTTTCAACTTCGATCACGTACACGGTTTCCATTTCAATTCTTTCCAGCATGTCCACGTCATCCACTCTCCAGTCTTTGTATTCCGACTCGTTGAATGCGGTTTGTACGGCATCCGGGAGATTGTTAAACAATATGTCGCTTTCAGTCATCACCCATTCCCCTTTGGTGGTGATCCATGCCTCCTTCTCGATGTTGTTGTCATAGAAGTCTGCCACGTAGTGGTCGTGTTGTAATTCCCAGTCGACACGCTGTGCGTTCGGGTATTTTTCGTATAGCACGTTCACGATTTTTTCATCCGGCGTGTAGTTATCGTCACTATCATCACAGCTAGTGAAAGCAAATCCGGCTAACAATAAAGAAACGAAAATGGTCATTCTTGTTTTCATGGCATATAAATTTTAATGTTTGTATTCTTTGTTCTAATTTCTGAGAACAAAGTAAAGGGGTGATTTTGGAAAGATTTGGGAATCGAAATTATTTTAGATTTAAAAATTTGAAGATTCTGTGATTTGATGATTGCCGATTAAGTGATTTTTCCCCGTGAATGTGTGCCTTTTTTAATCACGGAATCATTGAATCGGAAATCACAGAATGATATATTAAAATCGTAAATCGAATCGGTGTTTCCCATCGAAGGAGTAGGAAATGTGGAAATGGTAAAGGTGGACGATGCTTTGGATAATTGCCAATCCTAGCCCGGTGGAATCACTTTTTTTGTTGTCGGCTTGATAGAAACGAGTGAAAAGGCGGGATTGATCCAAAGAGGGACCATCCGTGCTGTTGGTGAAGGTGATTCCGGTTGATTGTACGCGAATAGTGATACTTCCCTCGTTCGGGGTGTGTATCATGGCGTTTTTCAACAGGTTCGTGATTAATATATTTGCCAGTGATTCATTCATGTGAACTTTACAAGCGGCATTTTCTTCCACTTCCACGTGCAGGTTTTTATGCTCGTAAATTTCTTGAAAATCTTCCACGAGTTCTTTTATGATCGGGTTGAATTCCACTTCTTTCGTTTCGTGGAATTGGCCATTCTCGATGCGGGAAAGGAGCAACAGGGATTTATTGAGTTTCACGATACGTCCCAGATTCCGGTGGATGTCCTCGATTTCTTCCAGTTGTCCTTCCGTGCAATCCGGCCGTTCTGCCAATAATTCCAGCTTGTTCCGGCAGATTGCTAACGGGGTCTGGAGTTCGTGGGATGCGTTTTCAATGAATTGTTTCTGTTGGGAATACATCTCTTCGTTTCGCCGGGTCATTTTAAGTATCGTCTCGTTTAGTTGGCGGAATTCTTTTATCTTGGTAGGGTTCTCCAATGGGGGATTTTTCCCGCCCAGGGTAAATTTGTTCAGCCAGCCCAGTAGTTTGTAGAATGGGGCCAGGCTTTTTCTGAAAACGACCTCAAAAACGATCAGTATACAAACAAGTAGCGAGACATACAGAATCACGATCGACCATAATATCGCCTCGATCATATCGTCCTGTTCCAGGGTTGAGATCATGATCGTTAACTCGTAAAACTTTTTATCCTCTCCCCGAAAGGCTGTCTTTAGTACTCGTACAGGATCAAAATCGTATTCAAGTTCGTAAAAACGTGTCGAGTCAAAGTATCGTTCTTTGTAATGAATAGCCTGCTCTTCAGGTATTTCTTTTATGAAGTATTGACTCATTAAATCGCTACTATTATTAATCGCGGCTGTATCCCTCAAAACCTGTTGAATAATAAGATGCTTGTAGTTTTCCAAGCTATCATCCGTCTCGTCCAGAATTTCATCCAGTATGCTAAAAAAGAAAAAGCCAGCCCAGAACGTGAGGATAATAATCATCACGATCGAGAGTTTGCTTATCGTGTGGTGGATGAGTTTCATGCTTCCGGTGTTGTGATTAGTTTATAGCCGAACCCGTACACGGCTTTTATTTCCGGGATAGCGTCAGCGGTTTTCATCTTTTTGCGTAAATTTTTCACCTGGGAATAGATGAAATCGAGACTGTCGGCTTGATCAATGTTATCACCCCACACGGATTCAGCCAATGTCGTTTTGTTGATCAATCGGTTCGGATTGGTGACAAAATAGTAGAGCAAGTCAAATTCTTTTCGATTGAGTTTCAGCTCTTCTCCATTGATGAACACGGTGTGATCGTCGGGACGGACGGTTAGGTTTTCAATTTCAATCTCGGTATTCCCGTCGGTTTGATGGCGTCGGATCACGGATTTCACCCTCGCGTGTAATTCTGCCAAGTGGAATGGTTTTGCGAGGTAATCATCAGCACCGAGGTCAAGCCCCGTAACCTTGTCTTCAATGGAATCCTTAGCCGACACGATGATCACGCTTTCCCGTTTCTTTAATTTCTTCAGCTCTTCCAGAATCGAAAGTCCGCTACCCCCGGGGAGCATAATATCCAGCAAGATACAATCGTAGTCGTAATCATTGATCTTTTGCAGGGCTGTAGAATAGTCTGCCGCTGTCTCCACGACAAAACGTTCTTTCTCCAGTGATCGGGTCATCACTTCTCGCAAGTCTTTTTCGTCTTCAATGATTAATATCTTCATGGCGTTGAAATTTTGTAGAACAAAAATAGCAATTTATTCTGGAAAGAATCTGGAATAAATTTTAAATAAGAGACTTCCGGGAGTACATTTCCAATTTATTCCTTTATATTTGCCGCGATGCAAAAAGAGGTTGTATGAAGGATAAAGACCTGTCTTCGGACATTCCGGCTACGGTGTGGCCTGTCCCGTTGTTCGGGATTGTCATGCCTGTTGGGGCTATTCTGATCTTACATCATTATTATTTGCTTTTTTGATGTAATAATAATTTAAACAATAGAAATATGGAATATCCGAGTGTTGAGGCGTTAATGGAACAGATCCGGGATTGGGCGGAAGAAGAAGATTACGATGCAATTATGGAGGCTTTGCCGGAGCTGAAAAATCCCGGTCAATTTTACGAGGCGGTTTTGTGTCTTGCTTATGCTTATTTGAACCAGGGATTTTATCGGGACGCGGAAGAGTGGTTGCGTGAAGTGGAAGACCAAGGGCGTGAAAGTGGTGTTTGGAATTACCGGATGGCCGTGGCCTTAATGCATCAAATGAGATTGGAAGAGGCATTGCCGTATGCCGAACGTGCGGTGACGGTGGAGGCCGATTACCCGTGGGGATGGTTGGTGTACAGCAAATTATTGTATGGATGTCAAAGAACCGAAGAGGCGCTAGAGGCTGCAGGGAGAGGTTTGGCATTGATGCCGGGAGACGAGGAATTTACCTCGTTGATCGAGGATATTTCCAACGGGCTGTCATTTTTTGAAGTTACGGGCGTGGAGGAAGACGATGGAAAAGTTGAGAACGGGGAGGAGAAGGCCGGAACTTTTTGCGGGTCCGTGTTGCTAAATTCGGTGAGTTTCGACGTGGATAAGGTCATGGCAGATTTGAAGGCGGAGTGGGGAATAGAACCATCCGATAAACCGGGAGATATGGCCAGTGATGATGCGCATGCAGACGAATCGACCCGGGTGTTTTATCTCGGTGAGACTTTAGTGGCGATCAGTCTCATGCCGGCAAGAGTTCCGGATGGAGAGGCCGAGTATTATGCGGAAACCAATTATATGTGGCCGGAAGCCGTTGAGACAACAAAAACGCATAAGGCTCACGTGCTGGTAGCGGTTCTTGCCCATGGCTTGACCCCGGTGGAAGCGGGTAAGTTACACGTGAAAGTGATCGCTACTTGTCTGAGACAGCCCAATGCTATTGGCGTTTATGTTTCCGGAACCGTGTTCCAACCGGAATTTTATATCGAGGTGGCGAATATGATGAAGGAGGATGAGGAAAACTTACCCGTGTTGGCTTGGGTGTATTTCGGCCTGTACCAGAGTGAGGAGGGAAATAACGTGTACACGTACGGGATGACAGCTTTCGGGAAAGAAGAGATCGAGATATTGGGAAATAAACATAGTTTGACCGAATTACAAGGATTCATGCTTGAAATAGCCTATTATGTTATCGGTTCGGACGTGACGTTACGGGATGGGGAAACATTAGGTGTCAGCGAAGAACAAAAATTACCGATTACCCGCTCAAAAGGGGTGGCCGTGGAGGGTATGACTTTGAAGATTGAATATTAATTGGGAGGTTCATAGTATTTGAAATAAGAAACGATATGAGTTTGGAAGATTTAAAGAATAGTTTGGGAGAAGATGTATTGACTTCAATGTATGAGTACTTGATCCCAGAGGAAGATGACGAGATGGAAGGATTTGTTCCGGCTTACGGGAAGAAAGACGTGAAGACTTGTGAGGAGATTCTGTTGGAATTTATTGATGCTTTGTCTCGGGCTGATGAAAACAAGGAGATCATCATGGGACAGGTTAAAGAAACTGTGCTGGCTTTGAATGTTTTGAACGAGAAGTGCGAGTATGAACTGATCGAGACGGATCAGCGGGAAGATATTTGTAAGTTTATCATTACGGCCGTGAATGTGGCCGGGTTGAAGACCGATGAGGACGTGACGGAAGAGTGGAGAGAATGGTAGTTCTTTGACCGGAGTAACGTGATTTTAGGCGAGAGTGGAAGGTGTATCGTATTTTATAAGGTGTAGAAGTTTGATATTGTTGATGATTCGTTATCTTTGCGAGTAATAAATCCTTGGAATAGGTGAAAATAGTGCATGGATAGTGATGATATACTTATGGGGTTGAAACGTCGGGATGAAACAGCTTTGTCTGTTCTTTTCGATACATATTACGAGAAGTTGTATCTTTTCGCGGAAAAGTATATCTATGATTCTGATAAAGCGCATGACATCGTGCAGGATGTTTTTCTGAAAATATGGGAGAATGCCGAACGTTTGGAGTTAACATCTTCCATTCAACATTATCTTTTTGCATCCGTTCGTAATGGTTGTTTGAATTATCTGAAAAGTCTGCAAATCGAAGATCGTAATAATCGTAAGTACATGGAGGCCTATATCGAGTCGCAGAACGTGGATATGGTAGATGATGAAGAACTCCTTGCCCGTATTCGGCAAGTGCTTGACGAGTTGCCCGAAAAGTGCAGGGAAGTCTGTCTTCTGCGTTTCGTCGAGGGGTACAAGTATGCTGAAATTGCAGCCCGGCTCGATATGAACGAGAACACCGTGAAAGCCCAGTTGCACCGGGGAATGGAGCGCTTGAAACAAGCGTTTGCCACGTATGACTACGTGCTTGTTCTTTGCGCTCTCGGTCGGATTTTCATGGACCGGTGATTATTCCAGTATGATATTCGTGTATTTGGACACGGAGGCTCTCGTGTTCACCGGGGAGAGGGCGAACGCGTAAGCGACGCAGTTGGCCGAGGTAAAATCCTTGTGTAAAGGGATTTCTTTCGTTCCGGGTACTCCTCGTTTGCCCAGCGGGTAGGCCAGTGTGTCCTGTTCTTTCGTGTCGTGGATGACTAGATATATATCGTCCTCGTCTTTGGCGAGGGGACTGAGGGGTTGACGGAACCACTCCGCACGGATGATGCGTTCGTTTTCCCGGATATGGACTTCTACCGCAGGTGGTGTCAGGTTTCCCGTCGTGCAGGTCACTCGTTCCAGACGGATCGTGACGTCGAGGGTTTCTGCGTCAATTTTCACGGCATTTTGATTCATCCCGATGAATCGGGTTCGGGCGGTGGACCAAGATTGACGGGGGAATCCGGCTTGTATAGCCGCATAGAAATGGTAGGACAGGTCGGAGAGTGCCTTAAAGCGGGTTTGTTGGATGACCTGTGCCGGGGATTGTTTTTTCTTTTTGAAAAAGATTTTTCCCTTGGCGATGCTCTTCCCCTTGTACTTGCACATCGTGACGTTCCCCACGGAGCCGGAGGCGTTATCGAAAATATGTGAGTGAAATATAGCCATACTGATTTTAGATTTATGATTTACGGTTTTGGATTGAAGGATTCAGATCACTTTAGCTTAATCTTGTAGTAAAGGCTATTCGTGAATGAGTCCCTCTCCGCATTCGTGAAGAAGGCATAGACATGAGCTTCTGTTGCACCTGGTTGTTCGAGAGGAATGTTGGCGATCCCGTCATTCCGGGTGATGCCTGTGTTCTCGATGATTTGGACCCGGAAAGGTTCGTTGTCGTAAATCACGGCGAGTACGAGTTCATCCTTGTTTCTGCGGTCAAGAATCCACGGGGTGGTTTCCCAGTTGATCGAGAGAATTCCTTCCGGGGCATCCTGTTGCCGGAAATGGAAGGGCATTTGTAAGTCCCCCACTGTAAATTTTAACAGGGCGAAATCCCCGATGTTGTAGTCCGTGTCGTACGCATTGATATTCTCCTTGACGAAAAGGTTGTATCCCGAAGCGATGTTCCTGTTGTTCGCCTCCCTGTTCCACGAGTAAACCAAAAACGTGTTCTTCACGGATTGATAAAGGGTTACCACCGATGATAACCGGGTGTTTTGGTGGGCTCGGGTGGGTGAACCTGCGTTGCCATCATACGAGGGAAATTTGCGACCGAACGTTTTTCCTCTTTTGTGGTATATAACCATACCATCATATCGCCCGTGAGCGTCTTTTAATAAACCGGATTTAATTTCTACCATAATTTTACTATTATTAATAATTACTTATCACTTCCCGTTTCATTCGTGTTGATAGCTAAATAGTAGAATAAAGATACGACAGAAATGACCGTTTGTCAAGTTAAATATCCTTTTCTTTCCTTAAAATGGCGGCGATGATCGGGCGACAAGGGGGCGAGCATGGGGCGACAGCGCCTATTTACCGCCTATCTGTCGGGCAACAGGCTGGCAACGGGAGATTGTATCCGTGAGAAATGGGTATTTATAGGGATGTGATTTTATTTTTGACCGAGACCGTTTTTTTCGAAAAATAATTCATCTTCTTGTAAACATTTTGGAGGGGGAGTTTGTCTTTAGGGTGTAATGAAGATGAAGAGTCATGGAGAAAGAAAATATACATATTGATTGGGAAGTCATTTCGAAAAGTTTCCGGGATGAGTTGTCCGGGGAGGAACAGGAGAGGTTGGAAAGCTGGTTGGAGGCGTCTTCCCGGCATCGGGATTTCTATCACCGGGCGCTTGAAGGGGGAGAGACGGACGCCACGGTCGGGGTAGATCGAGACGTGTTGGCGGCAAAGAAAAGCGAGTTGATGCGGCGGGCCCGCGTGATGAAGGGGGACGTGAAATCCCGGAGGGCGCTGAGGTGCGTGTGGTATGCTGCGGCGGTTATTTTGCCCTTGGCGATTGTTGTTGGGATGTGGGTGAACATGGGAGGACGGGAGAAAAACGTGGTGATTGCCCAGCGGGTGCAACCGGGTAGCGGGCGTGCTGTGCTGGAATTGCATAATGGGAGAACCTATTTTCTGGACACGACCCGGGTGGTTGAAACCGGCATAGAGGGAAATCTGGCGAAAGCCGAAAAGCAATCGCTGGTTTACACGAAACAGGAGGCCGAGGAACTGGTGTATAATAAAGTGATCGTTCCCCGGGCGGGAGAGTATTCCCTCACGTTGTCGGACGGGACGCGGGTATGGTTGAATTCCGATTCGGAGATTCGTTATCCCGTGGCTTTCGGGAAGGAGCGGAGAACGGTCTTTTTATCCGGGGAGGCCTATTTTGAGGTGGAGAAGGATGCGGAACGCCCGTTCTACGTGGTGCTGGACGGTATGGAGGTGAAGGTGTACGGGACATCGTTTAACGTGAACACGCATTATCAAGGGAAGATCCTGACCACGCTGGTAGAAGGGAAAGTGGGCATCCGGGTGAAATCGACGGGGACGGAAAGCATCCTGCAGCCGAACCAGATGGCCGAGTTTAATCGCGAAAAGGAGGAAGTCGAGGTGACGGACGTGGATCCGTACTACTACACGGCTTGGCGGGCGGGGGAGTTCGTGTTCCAGAACGAGACGATCGAGGAGATCATGGATCGTTTGTGTCGCTGGTATGACACGGAGGTTTTCTACGCGAATGACGACGTGAGAAAGAAACGTTTCACGGGGATTATCGCTCGTTTCACGGATGTGGCGGACGTGTTGCATTTGATTGGAGAGACTGCGACGGTACAGTTTGATTTGAAAGGTGACGTGATCACGGTGAGTGATTCAAGATAAAACCGCAAGTTGTGGCGCAACTTGCGGTTTGATAACGGATGTTGTGTGTACATCCATAATGTTTAATATTAATCAACAAATCTATGAAAAAAATCAGAAAGTTGTTTGATTTTTCGGACTTTTTATGTTCGATAAAGATGAAACTACTATTGGGCAAATGGGGGGTAATGGTGTTGATATTGTTGGGATTGCCTTGCATTACTTTGGCTCAGAAACAGAAAGTGACGATCAACGTGAAGGATGTTGACGTGCAGATTGTGTTCAAGCAAATCAAGGAACAGACGAATCTGAATTTCGTGTACAACGCGGACCAGTTGAAAGCGATGGAAAGCGTGACTTTGAACGTTCGGAATGTCTCGGTGGATGCCGCTTTGGCAAAGCTGTTCGAGGGTACCCCTTTCGAGTATAAGTTCGAGATGCAATCGATCGTGATTAAAAAGAAAACGGAGAGAGTTGGGAACGAGAAGATGGTGTTATCCGGTCTGGTGACGGATAAAAATGGCGATCCTTTACCCGGTGTTGCCGTTTTGTTGAAAGGGTCTACAGTGGGTACAGCCACAGATATGGACGGGAATTTCAAGTTCATGATTCCGAGAGAGAATAATGTCGTGTTGGTGTTTTCCTTTATCGGGATGAAGCGGCAGGAGGTCGCCGTGAAGGATGATAAACCGTTACGTGTGGAATTGGAGGAGGATGCCACGGAGTTGGATGAGGTCGTTTCCTACGGGTATTATAACGTGGATAAACGGCACATGACGAGTTCGGTGACTTCTCTGAAGATGGATGATATTATGATGCCGGGGGTAAGTTCGGTGGATCAAATGCTGGAAGGGCGTGTGCCGGGGATGATTTTCATGCAGAATTCGGGACAGGTGGGTGCGGCTCCAAAGATTAAGATCCGGGGAACGACGACGGTTTTGGGATCTCAAGCTCCGTTGTGGGTGTTGGATGGTGTGATTTTGTCTGATCCGGTGAATATTGACCCGGCGAGCATCAATGATTTGGATTTTGTGAATTTGTTGGGGAATGCGATTTCCGGTATTAACCCGGACGATATAGACAAGATCGACGTGTTGAAGGACGCTTCGGCCACGGCTATATACGGTCCGAGGGCATCGAACGGTGTGATTGTGATCACGACAAAGAAAGGAAAAGTGGGTGCCCCGTCGGTTTCCTATTCTTTGACGGGGACATTCCGTCAGCGCCCCCGGTACACGGACCGGGCGGTGAACGTGATGAATTCTCAGGAGAGAATAGATTATTCTCGGGATATTGTTGAAAATAAACTGGAGATCCCGGATTTGGAGAGTTGGGTTGGTTATGAATCCGCCTATTATGATTACCAAAGCGGTAAAATCAATCACGAGGAGTTTTTGAATGCCGTTCATAAAATGGAAACCGTGAACACGGATTGGTTGGGGATTCTAATGAAAGATTCTTATTCACATAATCATACGGTAAGTGTTTCCGGTGGTACGGATAACATTCGCTATTACGCGTCCTTGGGGTATAGTAACGAGAATGGTAATATCCGGGGAGAGAAAAATGATCGTTATTCCGCTCTGACCCGTTTAAATCTGAACTATAAAAATTTCACGATGCAATTCGGTTTGAATGGTAGTACGATTAAAAAGGAATATACACCGGAGAAAGTCGGGGTGACCGATTACGCTTACAATACTTCCCGTAGTATTCAGGCGTATGATGATAACGGAGATCTTTGGTTTTATCAAAAGAGAAAAGCAGATGCTAGTGCTTATGATCAGCTATTTAATATTATAAACGAACGAAATAATACTTACGATAAGATTAAAACGGAGCAAATCGGTTTGAATGTTTCCTTGGGATATTACTTGTTCCCGGAATTGAAAGCTGAAGTGTTCTGTTCCTATAATGTCTCTAATTCAAACGAAGAAATATATTTTGGGGAGAAAACGTGGTATATTGCCGAGTTAAGGAAAAAGAACGCGGAAACGGGAGAAATAGATTTCGGGAAGACATTGTGTCCTTCCGGGGGAGAATTGCGACTGGATAACACGAAAAACGAGAACTATAGTTTCCGGGGATCTCTTACTTTTAATAAAAGTATCGACAAGGAACAGGAGCATGTCGTTTCTGCTGCCGTGATCGGGGAATTGAGTTCTTCGAGATATAGTGGTTTCAAGATCACGAAACGTGGGTATTTACCGGAACGAGGGTTGATTTTTGACAAGATCGAGTCGATGACAGACGGCAATCTTTACACGAAATATAATGAATGGTTGTTGACTGATGCGGCAAGAGGGCAATTGAAAGATAATCTGACGAATTTGGTGGGATTGATCGGTACGGCGACTTATTCATACCGGAATGCTTATATTTTTAACGTGAACGCGAGAATTGATTTTTCGAATAAATTCGGGGATGCCAGTAATGATCGGTTATTGCCGATATGGTCTGTTTCCGGGCGTTGGAATATGCACGAGAATGTGTTGCGAAATGTGAGCTGGATTGATATGCTGGCGCTGAAAATGTCGTTCGGGTACCAGGGAAATATGTCGGCACAGGATTCTCCCCGTTTGATTATTAAAAAGGGAGGTACGGATAACGATTTCAAGGAATATTTCTCGACGATTGATAGATACCCGAATCCCAACTTGAAATGGGAGAAGACTTCAACTTACAACGTGGACGTGGATTTTTCGTTGTTCAATAATAAAATTAACGGTACGGTCGGCTATTATTACCGTTACACGACAGATGCTTTCCTCTCGAAGAAAGTATCCGTGGTGAATGGCATTGATACTTACACGGTGAATAGTGGGAATTTGAAGAATCAAGGTTACGAGTTGACGTTGAATTTTGTACCAATCAACACGATGACAACGGTTAACGGGGAACGTCGTGGGTTAGTCTGGCGTTTTGATCCGAATTTTGGTTCGGTTTTCAACCAGTTGATTGATAAGGTAAAACATAAGGATCAAGTGTTGCAGGACGAAGTAAAGTTTGAAGATTATTTGAATGGTCGAGTACAAATATCCGGACGTCCGGTGAACACGTTCTATTCCTACAGGTACAAGGGATTGGACCCGAAGAACGGGGCTCCGATGTTTTACGGGACAGAGGCGACGACTATCGTGGATGGGGAAGAAAAAAATACGGACGAGATTTACGAGGCGATGGATCGTGAGGATGTGTGGATGACCGTGATGGAGCATTCCGGGTGTCGGGAGCCGTTTTTACAGGGAAGTATAAGTAATTACCTCGGATGGAAGAATTGGGGACTTTCTTTTAACTTGTCATATAGTATCGGTTCGAAAATTCGTTTGTTCAGGTTGTACCCGAATCAAGGAGTTGTGAACGGGCCGGAACAGAATCTTCGTCGGGAGCTGGTAAATCGTTGGCGTCGTCCGGGAGATGAGTTACACACGGATGTTCCCGGTATATTGTCGGGAATGGATCATTTGGCCGCTACTTTCCCTTGGTGGCGTGGTGAGACATACGATTTTTCCAAGACGTTGTGGGATATGTATGACTTTTCCAATCTTCGGGTGGCGTCCGGTAATTATTTGAAATTGTCAAGTATTTCGTTGCGGTATGTCGTGCCGGAAAGTTTTTGCGAGAAATTGCGGGTGAAGTCTCTTTACCTGAATTTGAGCGGGACAAATTTATTTACCTTGTGTAGCCGGAAGCTAAAAGGGCAAGACCCGTCTCAATCCGGTTCTACCGATTTGATTAATATTTCCGTGCGTCCGACATATTCACTTCAATTAAATGTAACGTTTTAAGTAAACAGAGTTATGAAAAGAATATTATTTGTTGTTGTCGTAGGATGTTTCTTGTTTAGCTCGTGTGGAAATTTTTTGGAGGAGTACTCCAAGGATCTCGTGTATGCTAGTTCTTGCGAGGATTTGGACGAGATTATTATCGGTAACGGGTATATGAAAAGGAATGCAAATCAGGAATATGCTTATTACACGGAAAATGAACAGTATTACCCGTATTTGCACGTGATGGATGATGACGTGGAGGAGTTTCTCTCCGGAGCGGTAAAAATGTTGGCAAACGCGAATCCTGCCGTGCGGTATCGGAATTTTTACACGTGGGGGGAACGTCCGTTTTCTGATATGACCGGGATGGAATTGGTTGATTCTGACTGGAAAAGATTATACGAGCATATCGGGTATGTTAACGTGATCATATCTTACGTGAAAGAGTTCGAGAGCGATCCGGAAGAAATTCGTCACCGAATTACGGGTGAGGCTCAGTTTTTACGCGGGTGGTATTATTATATGTTGGTGAATCTTTACGCTAAACCTTATTCAAAGGAGACGGCAGGAAAGGATTTGGGCCTACCTTTGAACATCACGGAGTTTATCGAGGATAAGTATTTTAGCCGGGATCCGGTGGAGAAGGTGTACGAACAAATTGTTTTGGATTTGAAGAATGCGGCAGATAATTTAGCTGGTATCGTTCAGCCAACTTTTTACAGGGTAAATGAAGCGGCGGCCCGCACTTTGCTAAGTCGGGTTTATTTGTACATGGGGGAATGGCAGTTGGCTATTGACGAGTGTGACAAGGTGTTGGCCCTGGGATGTAAGTTGCGAGACATGAATGGTTTGGACGAAAAATGGTTGAATACGGTGAACTCTCCGGAAATATTGTTTACCCAGGGTAGTTACGCTATAGGAGGGTTGATGAATAATAATACTTCACGGTATGGTGTTATAGGAGGGGGACGTTATCGTGTTTCGGATGAACTTCTGGCCTTGTATAAGAAATACAAGAACGATGGCGTGGTTGATTTACGGGAAAGTGTATTTTTAGAGCCTTCCTCAAGTTATTGTCCGGGATATTTCTTTATCAGGAAGACTCCTGATTATAGTAATAATCGTAAAGGATCAGTAAAAGTTTATGATGCTTGTCTGATTCGCTCTGCCGAGGTTTATTTGAATAAGGCAGAGGCTCAGGCGATGCTGGATCAGCCGGATGCGATAAGTACGGTCAAGGTTTTGATGGAGAAACGTTATAAAGATGGCGTGTTGCCCGCAATAGACGGTTTGAAGGGAAAGGAGTTGGTTGATTTTATCCGGGAGGAACGGCGTCGGGAATTGACTTGCGAGGGGCATCGATGGTTTGATTTGAGACGTTATGCCGTGTCACCTAAATATCCGGAATTGAAAGAAATCACGCATGGGGTTTACCAGTCCGCGATGGCGAGTATGAAACCGGGCGTGTATGACGGGAGTTACACGTTGAAACCGTATGGTCAGGATAATGCCTGGGTGTTACCGATACCGGATTACGAGATTATTTTTGATCGGGGGGCCATGGTGGACAACGATAAGCGGGAGTCTCGGGAGAAGAATGAAAATTAACATTAAAAATTGCGAGTATGCTAAGAAATATTTTTGTTGTACTGGGAATGGTGTTTTGCTTTTGTGTGAGTTGTGACAAGGAAGACAATGATGTAAAGGCTGTCGAAAACATGCGCGATTGGTATAAGGTTGAGGATAAACCGGGCGAGGTGAATCATTTGCTTTATAAAATGTACAAGTATTATGACGTGACTATTTTTATTAATGATACTCTTGGACAGGAAGAACGAGGTGTGGATGCTTACGGGGAACCTATCGTTCACACGGAATTGTTTGATATGGGGTATTACGTGTACGGGACTTACACGGATGGGCGAATGACGTTATCCGCTGACAGTGCAGCCATGATTGTTGCTATTAATATGATTGAGGATCGGGTGATTCCGCATCTGCCGGAGCCGGGAGCTTACCGACCACATTCTTTTTTGTTGGCAGATTCTGTTTTCTTGACGCAACAAATCGGTTTTTCCTATGTTACTTACGAAACGGATATTTATAGCCGGGGGATAAGAGGAATGGTGATTGGGAAATTGAATGCGATCAAAAAGATGAGTGAGGATGAACTGAAATGGTTCGGAGGGGAGATCTTGGCTGTGAAATGTGCGGACTGGATTCAGGAGTTTTGTGTGGATGAGTTACTGGATTTTTATAAAATATCCGGGGATTCTAATTATGATGAAGCGAGTATGTTTGCCCCGGCAGATTGTCCGGAAGAGCTTGGATTTATCAAATGGCTGGAAGTGGAGGTTTCATCCCGTAATTGGGTTAAGACCCCTACTAAGGAACAAGACATTCGGGATTACATCGCGGCTATTTACGCCTATTGGGGAGAAAAGGAGAGGTTCTACGAGTTGTATCGTGATTATAAGGATATAATTAAGAAGTTTGATTTGATGGTGCCTTTGGTCGAACGGTTTGAGGAAGCAAATTGTGAGGTGAAGTAGGAGAAAAGCGAATCCCACGAAGTTGATACTCCGTGGGATTCTTTTTATTTGTTTGGTTTTATTGTTTCAACCACTTATCCAACCAAGAGGCGAAAGTTCGTTGCCATAGGATTCCGTTCTGGCAACCCAATACCCAGTGACATTCTTCGGGGAAGTACAGGTACTGTGCCGGGATGCCACGCATGCGGGCTGCATTGAAAGCTCCCATGCCTTGAGAGGCATCAATACGGAAGTCTTTCTGACCGTGGATAACCAAGATCGGGGTGTCCCATTCTCCCACGAATTTGTGAGGAGAGTTGTCGAACGTGCGTTGAGCCACCTTGTTATTCTTTTCCCAAGGAGCGCCACCCATATCCCAGTTAGCAAACCACATCTCTTCGGTGTTGTAGTATTGCATTTCCATATTGAAGATACCGCAGTGAGCGATGAACGCTTTGAAGCGCTTGTCGTGATGTCCGGCAAGGAAATACACGGAGAAACCACCATAAGAGGCTCCCACGCAGCCTAAACGATTTTCATCAATATAAGGCTCTTGCTTCATCTCGTCGATAGCAGAAAGGTAATCCTTGATGTTTTGTCCGGGGTAGTCACCACTGATTTGTTCGTTCCATTCTTGTCCGAATCCCGGTAAGCCACGGCGATTTGGGGCAACAATGATGTAACCGTTGGCAGCCATCATCTGGAAGTTCCAGCGATAGCTCCAGAATTGGCTTACCGTGCTTTGAGGACCACCTTCGCAATAAAGGATTGCCGGGTATTTTTTGTTCGGATCGAAGTGGGGAGGGTAGATGATCCAAGTCAACATTTGTTTGTTGTCCGTGGTCTTGATCCAACGAGATTCAACCTTACCCATGGTTAATTGATCCAAAATACCTTTGTTCACGAATGATAATTCGGTGTCTTTTCCGGTTTTCGGGTCAACTTTGTAGATTTCTGCCGGTTGACTCATAGATACTTTGGTAGCGATGAGGTAATCGTTCACGGGAATAACCGAGGTGTAATTGTGTACGCCTTCGGTTAATTTGGTGATAACACCGTCATTCAAGGTTAACCGATAGATCTCGTCCGTAGCGTGATGGTCTGAAATGAAATAGATCGTGTTATCGTCACCCCAAGAGAGTGCCCCAACATTTTGATCGAAATCTTTCGTGTATTCTTTCTTCTCCCCGGTTTTCAAATTCATCACGAATAGACGAATTTTGTCAGCCTCGTAACCGTCACGTTCCATGCTTTCCCAAGCCATAAGTTCTCCATTGGGAGAGATCACTTGGTTTTGGTCGTAACCCATCATCCCCTCTGTAAGGTTGCGGGTTTTACCGGAATTCAAATCGTAAAGATAGAGGTCCGTGTTGGTAGAAGTCATGTAAGCGATTCCCTCTTTTTTACGGGCCATGTAGATCACGCCTTTCCCGTCTTTGGTCCAGGTGATCTGTTCTGTACCGCCCCAAGGACGAACGGGTGATTCCCATTTTTCTCCTTCCATGATGTCTTTACCCGTGGTAACCATTTGGCCGGGGATGTAATCTGCCACGAAAGGATGGGTGTAAGCCTCTACCCAGTCATTCCAGTGACGATATACTTGACCGTCGATCAAGCGGGCGTTTGCCTTCGGAAGATCGGGGTGAAGATCGTGAACATCTTGTTCCAGTTTCACGTCTTTCAAAAAAAGAAGTTTGGATTTGTCCGGGGAGAAAATAAAACCCCCGATACCGCCTTCGATATTGGTTAACTGGGTAAGCCCACTACCATCGGCATTCATTTCCCATAATTGTACGGAACCGGATTTGCTGGACATGAAGGCAATTTTACCGTCGGAAGTCCACGTCTCTCCGAATTCCTTGTAATCCGTGTCTGTCAGTTGTTTTGATTTTCCATCGGTCAGGTTCATCACGTAGATGTCACTGTATGAACGATCTTCTTCCTTGTTGAAGTAAGTCACGTCGTACACGAGTGTTTTTTGATCGGGGGATACGTTTACGCTACCGATTCTACCAAATGACCATAACACCTCAGGCGTCATCACGTCGGATGCTAGTTTCATATCCGGTGTTTTATAACTTGGTTTTACTGCCTCTTTCTTGTTGTCACACGACACGATTGCCAACAAGACTAATGCAGAACATAAATAACTTTTCATTGTAATTTTAGCTGTTTTATTACTCGATTTTCTTATTTCGTTGCCGCTTGCACGCCGTTCTCCATGGCTTCCACGATTTTTTGGGTAAGCTCTTCCGCCAGTTCCGGGTTATCCATCACCAGTTGTTTCACGGTTTCCCGTCCTTGTCCCAGTTTGCTTTCGCCGTAAGAAAACCAGCTACCGCTTTTCTTGATCACGTTGTATTCAACACCGAGATCCACGATTTCTCCAGAACGAGAGATGCCTTCCCCGTACATAATGTCGAATTCGGCTTTCTTGAATGGAGGAGCAACTTTGTTTTTCACCACTTTCACGCGGGTGTGGTTACCGTAGATTTCCTCTCCGTCTTTGATTTGTCCTACACGACGGATGTCCAGACGCACGGAGGCATAGAATTTCAACGCATTACCACCCGTGGTTGTTTCGGGATTACCGAACATGACACCGATTTTATCACGCAACTGGTTGATGAATATACAGCAGGTATTTGTTTTGCTGATGGTTCCTGTCAGTTTACGTAGTGCTTGTGACATCAAACGGGCTTGTAATCCCATCACGCTGTCACCCATATCTCCCTCTATTTCAGCTTTGGGGGTTAGGGCAGCTACGGAGTCGATCACGATGATGTCGATTGCTGCCGAGCGGATCAGTTGTTCCGCAATTTCAAGGGCTTGTTCCCCGTTGTCAGGTTGGGATATAAACAAGTTGTTCACGTCAACTCCCAGTTTCTCGGCGTATGACCGATCGAAGGCGTGTTCGGCATCGATGATAGCCGCAATACCGCCTTGTTTTTGTGCCTCGGCGATGGCATGGATGGCTAATGTAGTCTTACCGGAAGATTCGGGACCGAAAATCTCGATCACACGGCCTTTCGGGTATCCGCCTACTCCTAATGCTCTGTCCAGTCCGATAGAGCCGGAAGGGATTACTGCGACATCTTCCACGACATTATCGCCAAGTTTCATGACGCTCCCCTTACCGAAGTTCTTTTCGATCTTGTCAAGGGTAAGTTGAAGTGCTTTTAACTTGTCTTGATTGGTTTCTGTGTTTGCCATAATTTATTGATTTTAAATTTTAGATTTTAGATTTTAGATTTGAACTCCCTCCCCCCTTCGGGGTACTCCCTCTATAAACAGAGGGAGAGTTGAGTTACTTACCATCTTTGGTAAGAGTTACCAGCTCCTCCTCTGTTTATAGAGGAGGTGGTCGAAGGCCGGAGGAGTGCTTTATTTTATTTTTAATTGTTCCAGGATTTGTTTCGCGTGATCTTTCGTGTTTACTTTCGTGATCACTTTTTCAATGATCCCGTTCTCGTCAATGACAAAGGTGGTGCGCACGACTCCCATGTAAGTTCTGCCATATAATTTCTTTTCGGCCCATACACCGTAGGTTTCCAGTATCTTTTTCTCGGTATCAGCAATTAGGTTGAAAGCCAAGTTGTATTTGGCAATGAACTTTAAATGAGAACTTGCCGAATCGGGGCTGACACCAACGACTTCAAATCCTTTTTCCGTGAGGGAAGAATAACCATCATTCAAGCTACATGCTTCCGCAGTGCATCCCGACGTGTTGTCCTTCGGGTAAAAATAGAGGATTAATTTTTTCCCTTTAAAATCTTCCAGCGTGATTTTTTTCCCGTCCTGATTTATGCCCTCGAAGTAAGGGGCTTTATCTCCTTCTTTTAATGGTGCCATATTCGTTTATAATTAGTGATTTACGATAAGGAATATAAACAATTTATGATTTGATAAAACTTGTTTACTTCTTTTCCCGTAGTCTATGTACAAAAGTAGGAATATTTTGGTGAAATGAAATAGAGTTTTGGAATATTTGTACATTTGCATAAATCTAAAAATAGAGTATGGAATTTATAGAAACGTATAATTTGACAGGGCTGATTATCGGGATTTGCACGTTCCTGATTATCGGATTATTTCATCCAGTGGTGATTAAAGCGGAATATTATTGGGGAACAGGTTGTTGGTGGATTTTTCTCGTTCTGGGAATCGTGGGAACAGTGGCCGCTTTGTGGGTGACGAACGTGCTATGGTCTTCTTTACTAGGCGTGTTTGCCTTTTCTTCTTTCTGGACGATCAAGGAGATTTTCGAGCAGGAAGAACGAGTGCGTAAAGGGTGGTTTCCTGAAAACCCAAAGAGAAAAGCTAGAAAAGAATAAATTTGTAATTTACGATAAAAAGGCGTTAGCTTTGTGGGTAGAAATCACGGAATCGAAAAATCATAAATCAAGAAATTAATACATGGATAGTTCAGTAATTACAGAGCAGATGAACCGGGAGAGCCGGGGTACATTAATGGCAAGTTTAGGTATAGAGTTTATTGGTATCGGAGAGAATTGGTTGGAGGCAAAAATGCCTATTGACGAACGGACGATGCGTCCCGGTAATTTATTGCATGGTGGAGCAATTATGGCATTAGTAGAGACCGTGGGGAGTGGATTAACTTATATCGGAGAGAATCTGGAAGAAAATCACGTGTTTGGAATCGAGATTAATGCCAACCACGTTCGGAAAGCTCAAGGAAGTTATGTTATCGGTCGTGCGGAGTTTATCCATAAAGGACATCGTACTCACGTGGTATCTGTTAATGTAACGGATGAATTTGGGAATTTGGCATCTGTTGGACGGATCACGAATGTGGTGCTGCCTAAGTCTTAGTTAATAGAAAGCTTATAGGATAGCAGCAATTTTACGTATTTTGCTCAGTTTTTCCATAAACTTGCTATCGTTTTTTGCCATTTGCAGATTGTAGCATGTTTGCATTTTAAGTAAAGGTTCAGCATCAATGTCTAAAGCTGCCCCTATAAGCATGGCATATTCTGTATTTAATGGACGTTTTGCATTTAGTATCTCATTTAAGACTGTATAAGATACGCCCATTTCTTTTGCAAGTTTCTTTTGAGAAATGCCTCTGTATTCAATTTCATCTTTCAAAATTTCTCCAGGGTGTGTTGGCTCAAAAGGAGTAATATTATTGGCAATCATTTTAGGGTCGATATTATCTATTTTGCTCATAACTTTTTCTATTTATAATGGTTCGATAATTCAATTATATTACAAATGGTAGTTACAATTTCGCCTCGCATCTCTGTTACTATGAATTCAATTCGATATTGATTGTTGACTCTAATGGAACAAAGTTCTTTTCTATTTCCTGATAGTTTTTCAAAATTTAGTCCGTTGTATTTGTAAAGTGCTGTAATGTTAGAAACGTTAATCATGATATCTATACAACGTTTGTATCTACGTATAATCTCAGGCTGAAAATGATGTTTTTTGTCATTAACTTTTCCTGATTCATATAATTCTTTTAGATACTCTTTATCGAATGTAACAATCATATTAGTTGTTTCTTTGAATACAAAGATAGGGAATAAATTTTATAAATTCGCAAATTTGCGAATTTATATGATGATTTTGAGGTAGTGTCGTGGTTTTATACATAAACACTGATCGAAAAAATTTAATATAATCTTGTATTCCTGTTTGCTATTTGTTTATAGTTTGATACCTTTGCTATTGACTTACATTATAACAACCGCAGGGAGTTCCTGCCTAATTGTAGCAGGCATTTTTCATGCCTGTTACTCAACATACGGTTCTGTACCCCCGTGTGGTGTATTAATGTACCCACTGCTGCGGTTGTAGTGTAAGTCAACGGGAAAGGCGGAACCGTTTTTTTCTGCCTGACTTAAACCTATAACTTATGGAAAAGAATGATGCTTTGAAGGCGCAATCAGAAAATGGAGATGCGTTAGGTGGCCTGTCCACGGAAGAAATTGAAAGGCTGGAAAATTACTACATTTTGGAGGCAGAACGTTTAATGGCGTTTGGGGTGCAAGAGAAAAAGGAACCTTTAGAGGGTATGTTGAAACACTTGCGTACCGTGGAAAACCTATTACACGATTTGCAATTTCAGTGGGAGGATTGTATTTCTGTATTATATAGTAGCTTTATGCACTATGTGGTTTTGGTAGAGGGAAAAGAGAAGCAAAATCACTTATCAGATTTGGTGATAGAGTTGATAAAAAAGATGAAATATCTCTCAAAGAAAGAACCTTTGATTATGGGTTTGGCACGTCAATACCAGCAACAGAGGAAAGAAGTAGAAGCTTTGATTGGTTTGAGGAGTAATGGACCTGAAATGTGACTATCATGGGTGAAAAGGATGAAAGTGCTTTTTCTGACGGGATGTCGGGAGAGCAACAAAGAATGTCTTCGAAAGATTTTTATCTGACTAAGTCTCAGGTTATGAGAAGGTTTCGGGGTAATAAATTGAGAGGAGATTGTGATGAAAATTTATTGGGAGGCTTACTCCATGAAATGAATGAAACGCAACAACTCTTGGATTGTATGCGACTTCCTTGGATGAAATTGGCTGATGCTTTTTTTCAAGGTTACGTTGATGTTCCCTCGTATAGTAAGGATAAGAGACTGTTAGCTTCACGATTAATAGCATTAATGGTAAAATTATCAAGGGAAACTTCTTTTGTTGAGAAATGGTTTGTGTACAACTCTTTTCAAGCGAAAGAAATTAAAGAATTAGAGGTTGCGTGTAAGATGCGACGCCTCTATAGTATTTCCATTGGTGATGAGTTATTGTACGATCTTTCGTTAAAACAATTAGTTGAAATTTATGATACGATCGAAACGTTTCTTGAACAAGATAATACCTCTTTTCAGGAATTTGAGGATGATGATTTATGTGGAATTGATGTGGATATGTCTGTTTGTCGTTTTGCGGATAAAGATACTTATGGTGTTTCTTACTATATCGATACTTACGAGGGGGAGATGCACTTTACATCTTCCGAGCAAATAAGCTGTGTTATTGAGCAAATGCAACAATTCTTGGATCGGATGGAAAAGAGAGAGTTTATGAATATTGAAGAGGCTACGGAAAAAGAAGAGGCTTTCATTACAATACGGGAAGACTATACCCCAAGAAAGAAAGTCTTGAACGAGATTCCACTTGTAAGCAAAAGTATTCGTCAATGTGATGGGGAGGCATTGACGGGAAGTTACATGATAAGTGCTAATGGTTTGTATTTGAATGATCTATCTTCCCCGAAATTAAAAGAAATTTCCGTGAAACTTGAAGAATTTTTAGAATCTGTAGATAAACAATGGAGAATACTTCGAACGCCTGTAGAATGTGGGTTCGAATCTTGATTGGAAGGGTAAAAAGCAACTGGAAAAACAGTTGCTTTTTGCTATAATAACGAAGCACAAATATTTCGTAACTTCTCAAATTTGTCAATGTTTTTCTTGTTTTGTCGAGCCAGTTGTAAATTGTAGCGAGTTTGCATATTTACTAACATTTCGGCATTGATACCTAATGAAACTTCGATTAGCAAAGCGAAATCTGTAGATACGGGGCGTTTCCCGTTCAGAATATCATTAAGCATGGTGTACGAAAAATCTACAATTTGGGCAAATTGTTTCTGCGAGATTTTTCTGAATTCCAATTCTTCTTTTATGATTTCACCCGGATGTATTGGAATAAATGGTTCTCCTAAATTTTCCATGGTAATTTTTTTATTTGTAATGATTCGTTTTAAGAATTCAGCCGTTTGATTGTTTCTTCCAGTTTAAACATTTCATCCCGGAGGCGGGCAGCTTCAAGGAAATCCATTTCTTTGGCGGCTTTTTGCATGGCGGCTTTTGTTTTTTGCAGCATTTTTTCCAGTTCCGGTTTACTCATGTAAGCAGTAACGGGGTCTGCGGCCAAGTTCACGTGCTCTTCTTCAATGTAAGCACGGGAAGTTTCTTTTAGTACGGATTCCGTGGATTTCCGTATTTGGGTAGGGGTGATACCGTGTTGAAGGTTATACTCCATCTGTTTTTCTCGGCGGTACTGGGTTTCATTGATGGTTTCCTGCATAGAGCGAGTGATCGTGTCGGCATACATGATCACTTTGCCATTTAGGTTACGGGCGGCACGTCCGGAGGTCTGTATCAGTGAACGGGTAGAACGTAGGAATCCCTCTTTGTCGGCATCGAGGATGGCAACAAGGGAAACTTCAGGCATATCTAATCCTTCACGTAACAAGTTAACTCCGACAATTACATCAATTACTCCTTTGCGTAAATTTTCGATGATCTGTACTCGTTCCAGTGTGTCCACGTCAGAGTGAATGTACTGGCATTTGATGCGAATACGGTCCAAATATTTACTTAGTTCCTCCGCCATTCGCTTGGTCAGCGTGGTTACAAGAACTTTTTCGTTGATCTCAATTCGTTTTTGTATTTCGTTGATGAGGTGGTCTATCTGGTTCTTGCTAGGAACGACTTCGATTTCCGGATCAAGAATTCCGGTGGGACGAATAATCTGTTCCACGACAACCCCATTGCATTTTTCCAGTTCATAATCGGCCGGGGTGGCACTGACGTATATGGTTTGCCCCGTGTTGGCCTCGAATTCTTCAAACGTGAGTGGACGGTTGTCGAAAGCTGCCGGAAGACGGAACCCGTATTCCACGAGTGATTGTTTACGGGAACGGTCACCACCATACATGGCTCTTACTTGCGGGAGTGTTACGTGTGATTCGTCAACGACAAGCAGGAAATCCTGTGGGAAGTAATCCAGCAGACAGAAGGGGCGAACTCCGGCAGCCCGCCCGTCTAGGTAACGGGAGTAGTTCTCGATACCGGAGCAATAGCCTAGTTCCCGGATCATTTCCACGTCATATTTTACCCGTTCGTCCAGTCGTTTTGCCTCAAAGTGTTTACCGATGGAGTTTAAGAAATCAACTTGCACGACAAGATCGTGTTCTATGTCATGTATGGCTTTCGCGAGCGTGGCTTTATCCGTGACAAACAGGTTTGCGGGGTAGATGTTCAGATTTTCCATTTCATCGATCGTTTTCCCGGTTTGCGGGCTAAACGAGGTAATTCGGTCAATCTCATCATCCCAGAACTCAATCCGGTAGGCCATTCCCTCGAAGGTTTCAATGGCCGGAAAGATGTCCACGGTTTCTCCTTTTGCCCGGAAACTACCGCGTTTGAATTCCAGTTCGTTATTCACGTAAAGGGCATCCACCAAACGGCGTAAAAGTTGATTACGGGCTATCTTTTGACCTTTCTGCAAGTAGATAATATTTGAACCGAAAGCAGTCGGGTCTGCCATACCGTAAAGACATGAGACCGATGAAATCACAATTACATCCCGGCGTCCGGATAGCAAGGATGCCGTGGTTCGTAACCGTAATTTGTCGATCTCGTCATTGATCATGAGATCTTTTTCGATATACGTGTTGGTGGTGGGTAAGTAAGCCTCCGGTTGGTAATAGTCGTAGTAAGATACAAAGTACTCCACCGCATTTTCGGGGAAAAAGGCTTTGAACTCCCCGTATAACTGGGCGGCTAACGTCTTGTTGTGACTGAGGATTAGTGTCGGACGCTGAACCTCTTGTATCACGTTGGCAATCGTAAATGTCTTTCCCGATCCTGTAACTCCCAATAATACCTGCCCCGGGACTTCATCCAGAAGTCCTTGCGTTAGTTCCTTGATTGCTTCCGGTTGATCCCCGGTCGGTTCGAATGCTGAGGTCAGTTTAAACATCTATGATTAAATGATTTTATTTATTCTGAGATTTAGTGATTCTAGATTAGGTGATTAAAAGTGTTGGATTGTGTGGTTGGAATCTAAAATCTAAAATCATTAAATCTAAAATTATTAAAGTTTGCTCATGAATTTTTCCGGGTTGATGATAAAGCGGTCGTGGATGGCCGAGCCGATAGGGGCGGTTTCATCCCATGCCTCGATAGAGAAACGAATACGGCGACCGTCAACCTCGGTGATGGTGGCTTTGCAGGTTACTTTCTTGCCAACAGCGGTTGCTTTTACGTGTTTGGTATTGATTTCGATACCTACGGTGTCGCTGTCGGCTTCCAACATACCTTCCAGGCATTTGATAGCCGTGTTTTCCATTAAACCTACCATTGCGGGTGTTGCGAATACTTCCAGTTTCCCGGAACCGTAAACGGCTGCCGTGTCTTTATGTTGCACGGTAATTTCTTGTGTGAAAGAATGTCCTATTTTTATTTCCATGATCTTTGAATTTGAATTGCAAAGTTAACTAATAATCCTGTATGGAAAGGTCGTTTTAAGAAGTTTTCACGTGATGTTATGGATTGTTTAAATTCGGTTAGCTGAAAAACAGGCGTACGGCTACAATGACAAGTACGACGAGCAGGAAATACCGAATGTATTTAGCTCCCCATTTGATACTGAAACGTACTCCTAACCATGCCCCAAGCATATTTCCACAGGCTAGGATAAGTCCGACTTTAAAATCCACGAGATCGTTCCAGATAAAGATTGACAGAGCGATAATCGTGTAGAATAGCACGATAAATAGTTTTATGGCATTGGCTTTTAATAGATCATAACCGCATCCGAGAACCAACCCCGCTAGCAGGAAGAATCCGATACCGATTTGGATAAATCCGCCGTAAATTCCCAGGAAGAAGAAGATAATGTTTCGTAGCCACGGGCTTTTCATTTTTGCCTTGTCCACATTTGCTTTAACCCAAGCATCCGGGTTCAAGAGTAGCATGAAAAACATGACGATTAAAAGTCCGGCAATGACTTTTTTGAATATCTCTTCGTTGATGTCCACGGCAATAAATGCACCCACGATACTACCGAGGGCCACGGGGAGTAGCAGTTTAGAATCGGTTTTGAAATCAAGTATTTTCTTTTGTTTAAAGCCGCTGACGGATACCACGTTTTGCAATAAAATAGCAATCCGATTGGTTGCGTTCGCCACGTTTGCCGGTAAGCCGATGAAGATAAGGAAAGGTACTACCAACATGGAACCGCCCCCGGCAAACGTGTTGATAAAACCTGCGGCAGTACCGAGAAGTATGGTGACGATGATTTCGGTTATTGTCATGGGGCAAAGTTAAGAAGTAAAAGTTTAAAATTTAATAGCCTGTTTAAATTTTGTTCAACAAAATTTTATCGTTGTTTGATTACCTCTAGGTCAGGCTAATGTTCTTTCGGTGTTCCTATATGTCTCCGTCTTGATTCGTGCCGCGTTCAAATGTATTTCCTCCGGCGATCACTCGCAAGTGACACGGAGAAAGCACGGAGAAAGCACGGAGAAGACCTAGCCAAACAATAGAGTAACAGCGAATGTCTCTTGAACAACTGACTCCCAATATTTTTATCTTATCAATGCGAAATTTAAACAGGTTCTAAAATGAAATATTTGAACTATTAGATTTATAAAGAGTATTTCCGGGGATAGCGGAAGCATATAGCCAAAAGAGCGGCAACACCCATCAAGTACGGGTAGTAGAGGTACTGCATGATGGCTAGCGGGGTAATGGAGGCTAGACCGGCGGCCATGAGTAATTGTGCCCCGTAGGGAATGATTCCTTGCACGAAACACGAGAACGTGTCTAGCAGGCTGGCTGATTTCCGGGGATCGACGCCAAAACGACGGGCAATATCTTTAGCTATGGGGCCGGACATGATGAGGGCTATCGTGTTGTTTGCCGTGCATAAATCGGCGAAACTGACGAGGGCGGCAATACTTAATTCGGCTCCTTTTTTTGATTTGACATGAGTGGTTAATTTCTGAATGATGTAGGCAATTCCCCCGTTGTAGCGAATCATTTCGAGCATTCCGCCTGCCAGTAACGTGATAATGATCAGTTCTCCCATGCCGGAGATACCCGTACCCATGGCGGCAATCCATTCCCAGAATTGAATGCTTCCGGTAATTATCCCGACTATATCGGAACAGAGAATACCGAGTAGAAGTACGATCATGACATTCACGCCAGCTAATGCGGTGGTAAGTACCAAAATGTAAGGAATTACTTTTAACCACTCGATCGGGGTGGCGCTGGGTGTTGTTGTTATTTCGCTACCTTGGAACAGGTAAACGATAGTTACGAGTATGGCAACCGGGATGACAATTAAGCTATTGACTTTAAATTTATCTTTCATGTTACAGCCTTGCGTGCGGGTGGCAACAATGGTCGTGTCGGAGATAAAGGATAGGTTATCCCCGAACATGGCTCCTCCGACCACGATGGCTACCATGAAAGGTGTGTTTATGCCTGTTTGTACGGCAATACCGACGGCGACGGGGGTAAGTGCCACAATCGTACCGACAGAAGTTCCCATGGAAAGTGAAATGAAACAGGCGGCAATAAACATCCCTGCGAGTAAGAGACTGTCCGGAAGTACGGATAAAGCGAGATTAACAGTCGCATCTACCGCCCCCACGGCTTTTGCCGTTTGGGCAAATGCCCCGGCAAGGATAAAAATCCATACCATGAGCATGATATTGCTGTTGGCGGCTCCTTTACAGAATAGGTCTATCCGTTTGTGGAGTTTTCCCCCGGAAGAGATGGCCACGGCCACAACGGAAGAGACGAGAAATGCTACCGTGATCGGCATTTTGTAAAAATCTCCCATGATGAGAGAGGCGATCAGGTAGATGCTTAAAAATACGATCAAGGGAGTTAGTGCCCAAAAATTTGGTTTAGTTTCTTGTTGCATAGCTTAGAAAACTTGTTTTACAATTTCCTGAATATTTTCCGATTTCCCCATCGTGTAGTAATGAACGGCGGGAACCCCGTGTGCGATGAGTTCTTTACTCTGTGCCACGCACCATTCTATACCGACTTGGTTGATCTCCTTGTTATTTTTGCATGAACGAATCTCTTTAACCAGTTCGTGTGGGATGTCTATACTGAATGTACGTGGGAGCATTTCCAGATGTTTGAATGTTGATATGGGTTTTAATCCCGGTACGATAGGTACGGTAATTCCTTGCGCCCGGCATTTATCGATAAACTGGAAAAATTTGGAGTTATCGAAAAACATCTGGGTGACGATATAATTCGCTCCCGCATCGACTTTCTTTTTCAGGTTTTCGATGTCACAGGCTTGGTTGGGTGCCTCGTAATGTTTTTCCGGGTATCCGGCAACCCCGATGCAGAAGTTCGTGGGAACGGCATCTGTCAGTGTGTCATCCAAGTATTGGCCGTGGTTCATGCGAGTGATTTGTTCTACCAGTTCACAGCTATATTGGTGTCCGCCTTCTTCGGGTGTAAAGAAACGTTCTCCCGGTATGGGATCACCCCGGAGTGCCATCACGTTTTCAATGTCAAGGAAATTCAAGTCTATGAGTTCGTTCTCGATCTTGTGGCGGGTGGCTCCTCCGCACACGATATGAGGAACCATGTCCACGTTGTACCGTCTCATGATGGCTGCGGCCAGTGCCACGGAACCGGGGCGTTTTGTCACGGTAACTTTTTTGATCGTTCCGTCCGGGTATTCACGATATACCACTTCATCCCGGTGAAAGGTAATGTTAATGAATGGGGGAGCAAGGGCAATCAAGGGTTCGATGGCCTCGTATATTTTATTGATGTCTCCGCCTTTTAGTGGCGGTACCAGCTCGAAAGAGAATACCGCCTTGTCTGTATTGTTGAGTATGTCGATGACTTTCATAATTTTAGATTTTTAGATTCCAATAGTTTATCTATTTTAGAGTTCAAACTCCTCCGTCAGCTTTGCTGCCACCTCCTCTATAAACAGAGGAGGAGTTGGTGACTCTTCCCGAAAACAGGGAGTATTCCAGCTCTCCCTCTGTTTATAGAGGGAGTACCCCGAAGGGGGGAGGGAGTTTGTTACTTTTATCTTATTTTAGAGTCTTATACGCTAAAATATTTTGCTTTAGGATGAGAAATCAGCATACCACACAGGCTTGTCGAGGGATAGATGGAATACCCCTCGGTGAGGCGTACCCCGATCTGGGCAGGAGCATCCAAGATGTCAAAGGCCAATTTCTTCATCGCGTGATCCGGGCAAGTCGGGTAACCGAAAGCGGGACGGATGATGTGAGTTCCTTCATTGACTTGTTCCTGCATCCATTCCGCGCAGGCTTCTGCCAACCGGGCACAGAGACTTCCTCGTAACAAGTGTTCAAAATCACGGCAATCATTGCATTGGTGATCATCCTGTACTTTCAAGCAGAATAGTCCCACGCTACCGATTCCTTTTTCTTTCGGGATGACAAAATCAGCCAGTGAAAGACACTCTTCCAAGTCCGCTTGCTGCCGGGGCATCGTGAATCGATATTGACCATCCAGAACGATGTCTTCATGCTCCGAATAGGCATCAAAGAAACGGACAATGATGGAAACGTCAAATTCATTTCCGGCGATCACTTTACCCAGCATATCCAGTGCTGCCTGGTAAGTACGGTCCGCCTCGTCGTTCGTGTAAATGATTTCAGGGTATATCCCTTTGAATCCCCAGAAATGGAAAAATGGTGTCCAGTCGATTCTTTCCACTAAATCTTCGAGATTCAAGCGTTTTACCAGTAGATTGTGTTCTCCGAAAGTTGTGGGCTCCACGTGATCCCAATCGTACCGAGGGGCTCTCCGGCGAGCCTCTTCGAGTGATATTTGTTTTTGTTGATGTTGATTGTACAAAGTTCGAATGTTTTCTTGTTCAACTTTTATTTCACGAATATAATTTTCCCGGTCATTCAGTAAACGCTTGATGATTCCCACGGTCCGGGATGCGTCACCGCCTGATACAACGCAATAATCGTATTTCGGTGCTAGTTTGACGGCCGTATGCACCGTTGAGGTCGTAGCCCCGCCAACAAGTAGGGGAACTTGTAATTGTTCTTTTTGCAACAGTTCGCACAGGTTTTCCATTTCCCCCAGAGAGGGCGTGATCAAACCGCTGACTCCGATAATATCTGCCTCGTGTTCTTTGGCAGCCTTAACAATACTCTGATTGTCAACCATGACACCAAGGTCGATTACGTCCAGATTATTACAGGTCAGAACAATATTCACGATATTTTTACCGATGTCGTGTACGTCTCCTTTCACCGTGGCAATCACGACACGGGGGCGGCGGGTTACGTTTTTGCCCGATGCGTTGTGACGTTCGATTTCCGGTTGCAGGATGTGTACGGCTTCTTTCATAACCTTGGCTGATTTCACGACCTGTGGCAAGAACATTTTTCCTTCCCCGAAGAATTGTCCGACCCGTTCCATGCCTTTCATTAAAGGTTCTTCAATAATCTCGACCGGGCTGGCATAATGCGCGAGTGCCTCTTGAAGATCTTCCGTCAGATAATCCGTGATTCCTTTGATTAGAGCGTGTCCGAGACGTTCTTCCAGGGGACGGTTCCGCCATTCTTCCTGTTGCACTGTTTTTACTTCTCCTTTCGTTTCCTTGTATTTCTCGGCAAGGGTGATCAGGGTTTCCGTTGCTTCAGGTGTACGGTTTAGTACGACGTCTTCCACGGCTTTCAGCAATATCGGGTCGATCTCGTCATATACCTGTAACATGGCAGGATTCACGATCGCCATGTCCAACCCTGCATGGATGGCATGGTACAAGAAAACGGAGTGCATGGCTTCCCGCACCGTGTTGTTTCCCCGGAACGAGAATGACAGGTTGGAGACACCACCGGATGTGCGGCATCCTTTCAAGTTTTGTTTAATCCAGCGTACCGCTTCGATATAGTCCACAGCATAATTGTTGTGTTCCTCGATGCCGGTTCCGATGGCTAGGATATTCACATCGAAGATAATGTTTTCGGGAGTAAATCCGGCTTGTGAGGTCAACAAGTCGTAAGCTCTTTGGCAAATGTCTATTTTACGTTGGTATGTCGTGGCTTGGCCTTCTTCGTCAAATGCCATCACGACCACGGCTGCCCCCAGACGTTGAATTTCTTTGGCTTTGTAAAGGAAGTCTTTTTCCCCTTCTTTCAAGCTGATCGAGTTTACAATACATTTTCCTTGCGTGTTTTTTAACCCGGCAAGGATGGTTTCCCACTTGGAAGAATCTATCATGAAAGCCGCTTTGGCAATATCCGGTTCGTTGCTGATGATTCGCACGAAACGTTCCATCTCGGCCGTGCCGTCCAACATGGCATCATCCATATTGATGTCGATGATAGACGCTCCTGCCTCGATCTGTTTCCGGGCGATCGTGGCAGCCTCCGTGTAATTCTTTTCCCGGATAAGACGGGCAAATTTAGCGGAGCCTGCCACGTTTGTACGTTCGCCGATATTGATAAAATTGTTTAATTCCTTATCCACCACGACGGTATCGAGACCACTCACTTTTAGTTGGTGGTTGGATGTCGGGACTTTTCTAGGGGGGATGTCTTTCAAGGCGTTCGCGATTGCCCGGATGTGTTCCGGTGTCGTTCCGCAACATCCTCCGGCAATATTGATCAATCCCTCTTTTGCCATGTTCTGGAGACAAAGAGCGGTGAATTCCGGTGATTCGTCGTATTCTCCCATTTCATTCGGTAGTCCAGCGTTCGGGTATATACTGATGTAACACGGGATGCGTGGAGCCAGTTCCCGTAGGAAATGGTGTAACTCTTTCGCTCCGAATGAACAGTTCAGGCCAAAGCTGAGAATCGGGTAGTGGGAAAGGCTTGTGAACAGGGCCTCTAGTGATTGTCCGGTCAGTGTACGTCCGCTTTTGTCGTTTACCGTGGCGGAGAGCATCACGGGAAGATGCGTGCCTTTCTCTTCCTGTACTTTTGCGATAGCGTAAAGAGCGGCTTTCGCATTCAGCCCGTCATAGATGGTTTCAACCAGCAACAAATCTACACCGCCTTCTATTAATGCCGTTACCTGACTGGCGTATGCGTTGGCCAGCGTGTCGAAATCCACGATTCGGTAAGTCGGTTGATCGGGATCGGGGGCGAGGGTCAGGGATTTATCGGTTGGTCCGATACTTCCTGCCACGTAAATTTTCCGTTCTTTACAAGCGGCTGCGGTTTCTTTTGCCAGACGGGCGCCTTCCAAGTTAAAGCGTTCCACCCATTCCGAACAGCCATATTCGGTTTGTGAAATAGCATTGGCATTGAAGGTGTTGGTTTCGATAATATCGGCTCCCGCATCAATATAGTTTTGATGTACCTGACGAATCACGTCCGGGCGGGTAATATTCAGCACATCGTTGTTTCCCTTTAGGGGGATCGGGTGTTGTGCAAATTCCTCGCCTCGGAAATCGGTTTCTGTCAACCGGAATTGCTGCAAAGCTGTTCCGGTGGCTCCATCTAGTATGTATATGCGATCTTGTAGGTTCATTTTTGTAATTTAGAATTTAAAGTTTAGAATGAAAGAGTTTTAAATCAAAAATGCCGTGAATTCCGATTTTGTCATCCTTGATGCAGATGGCGGCAAGGATGTCTTTCGTCTTCCCGATCTTTTCGATGCAGGGGGCGATGTCATCTGTTGTTTTGATCTCGTTGGCAAAAGCCGTGGCGTACGTGTCGGCTAAAGCACAATTTTTACAAATAATCATGACAGCATCCGCTTTCCCGAAACTTAAAGAGGGACCCACGGTTCCGGATGAAGTACAAATTCCCAGGGGGGCGTGGTCAGCCCGGAGGGTGAAACCCACTTTTTCCGACAGGGGAGAGGCCCCGGCAAACACGGCAATATCTATGTTTTCTTGTATGTCCGCATAGATGTCCCCACCATTTTCCACGATGATTTCCCGCACCCCGTACTTTTCTTTGATCTCTTGACCAATTCGGCTGGCAACAGCCCCGGCAACCGCGCTCATCGGACCGATTCCGGATTTTCTGGCCACCTCAGACATCTCTTGAAAAATGGTCGGGGCTCCCGGTTGTGTCTCGTAGGGAACGAGTGACGTGGCGTAATCCGGATCATTTTGCAGGTAAGCATCCATGTATTCCCGTAATGTTCGGATTCGGGATTCCGTGAATGTAGGTATGCTTTCTTGGAAAGATGCTTGATCTATTCCGATCCACAGGTCTGTCTCTTTGTAAGCAACCGTGAAAGAATACCAGCGCTCTTTCTGCAAATGCTCCCGATATGTGCGATTTTTGTACTCGATCATAACCGAATTAATTTATAATTTCAATTTTCAATTGTCTAGCAGCTTTCCGGATTACTGAATTCAATCTTGAAAAGTTTCAACGGGCAAGCTTTTAAACATAGTTTGCAGGCGATACATTTTTCGGGATTGAATTGTAGTTTCCAGTCGGGCGCCTCGATCGTCAAGGCGTGGGAGAAACAGGCCGAGGCACAGTTACCACAATTGATACAACGGGATTCGTCGTAAGAAATCTTACTGGATACAGGACTTACGGTTACCCCGTTATCATTCAGGAAGGCGATAGCCTGTTCTATTCTCAAGGGATCCGCGTCCATTTCGATCAAGAGTGATCCGGTTTTTCCGGGTTGTATCTCCGCCTTTAGGATATTTACTTTTACATCATAGATACGAATTAAGTCGTATGTCAAGGGTCTGTCTGTTGCGTCAACCGGGAAGGTTAATATTACTTTTTTAGTCATAGCCGCTATTAATTTTAGATTTTACTAATTATTTGATTCTGTGATTTCCGATTAGATGATTATAAAATCACGTAATCGTTGAATCGGCAAGCACTTAATCTTTTTTCAATTCTCCATTTTCAATTTCTTGGAGTCCTTTTAGAGAAGTGCCTGTTGGCATGGGGCGAACGGGTTCCGTGAGCAGGAAGTCTCCTTTCTGAATCCATGACTTTAAAATCTCGGCAATTTGCCGGGCTTTTGACAAGCTGGCAACAGGAGCCGTTTTGATTTTATGGCCATTGACCTCGATCTCTCCACTTTGCAGGGCGGCATAATTTGTTTTACCTAAAATCTTATTCCCGTCTCCGTAATCGACAACCGTGGTTTCTATTTGTTCATTTCGGATAGATACTCTGCGGGCAAGGTCTTCATCCAGAATCGGGATGGGGATGCCGATGCCGACAAACATGCTTACCCCGTATTTTTCGTAATAAACTCCTCTTAAAAATTCTGTACTCATATTTTTTAAGTCTCCGATCACGGCAATCGTGCGGGCATTGCTGGTGGGAATACCGTGTTCGTTCGTTTCTTTCGTGGAGTGGAATTGTGTTCCGTTCCAAGTGACGTATCCTTCTGTCCCGCAGAGGAAAATACGAGTTCCTAAACCGATCGTGCGACATTCCGGATCGTTCAACAGGGGAGATAATTCTCCGGCCGTGCTGTAAGAGGCGTTTCGCAATTTTGGCAACAAGGTTCCCATGTACGTGTATTTAATTTTATCCGTGGAATTAGTAGCCACGTTATAATTCTGGTAGGCATTTCTGGGGTTGTACAGGATAGCCTCGTTGATCGTGTCTTTGGTGATCACTGTTTTGATATGTTTCCGGGGATAACAATCCGTACCTTTTCCCCAGGCCTCCAGCGTGATTTCTTTACCTGCAATCAGATCTTCTATGATGTGGGCTCCCCCGTAACTGGGGTTTTCCGGATTGCAATCAGTTGCTCCCACGTAAGTGTCCACGGCAGCCAATCCGCCACTGACACGAATGCCGTTCAATTCGATTTTTTCCATGCGAATCGGGGGATTAGCGTGTCCGAAGTTTAAAAATGCCCCGGAGGAACACATTGCCCCGAAAGTGGCCGTGGTCACGACATCCACTTTCTCTGCGATCTCTTTCGGGGAGAGCGTTTTTGCCAGTTCTGCAACCTCTTCGGCAGTCAACACGACAGCCGTACCTTTCTTGATTTTATCGTTTATTTCTGCGTATGTTTTAGCCATGATCTTGTACAATTTTTTAATGGATAAATTTTTTGTTGATGATTTTTTATCTGTTAGCTGCCTTGCAACTAATTGATTTCTAGGGATGATTTGATGGTGTGCAATGACACGTTTTCACACGGTTTATCCTTGAAACCGATTCATGAAATCTTGAAAATTACCGTGTAATTTCCCAATCAAAAATCTGAAATCAAAAAAATCTAAAATAAAAAGTCCGGGGTATAAAAAATATTAGCGCATGCAGCGCATACGCATAGACATGGCGATAGAATGAATGAAAAGAATGCTACAATTTGTAGTGCAATAAATGCTGTTTTGTTTTGTTGTTTCTGTTTTCATTTTCTTTCAGCTTAAATTATAACTCCTGGTTCTCAGGTCGGGTTTTGGCACCTTGCAAGTAGCCTTGCAGGTTGTCGGAGTTTCCATGAGCCCGTTCTCTCGACTCCTCTTTATAATTCAAACAATCCTCGCAGATTGAATTGATTGGGACAAAGGAAAACAGAATAAATGAATAATGCAAGTATTTGGCGAGATTTTTTCAGCCTATCGAACATTCACGTTCGTTTTTACTTTTGTTATGGGCTTGAATGCGTGTGGTGTCGTTTCCTAAAATCGGTTTACTCGATTTTAGGAAACGACACTAGAAATAGGGTGGGATTAGATAATCTTGAATCCCAAGGTTAAGTTCCATGATTTGGGTGCTTTTACCCCATCTCCGAATTTCTTTAATCCGAATTCGTAGTCAATATCGAAAGTTACTTTCCATACATCGACTCCGGCTCCGATTTTTCCGTTCCACATCATTTTGTCCGTGTTGAAATCGCTTTTTAAATCTTTCGTCACGAAAGATGCAACGGGACCAGCGAATCCGCGTAATTTGAATATGGGGAGTTTGAGAATGTTATATCCGACCATAACAGGGATGTCGATGGAGCTGTATTTGAATTTTCCGATAGAACCGACTTTGATTTTACTTTCTTTGTGTGCAAAGTTCAAGGCTGGTTCTAAGTAAATACTCCCAAGATTGATTCTTGCGAAGGCACCAATCATGTATCCACCATGCGAATCTACTTTATATTCTTTTGCTTTGATTTTTGCGTCATTCCAACCGCCATGAATACCGATATTTATAGGTAAGGATTGAGCCATGGTGGTTAAACCGATGAGACTAAAGAGAGCTAAAATTACTAATTTTTTCATACTGTCCTTTTTTGTTTTAAATAATTGATTTATCTATTTATTATATTCTATTCGTTTGAATTCCGAAAGGATGATGCCAGTGGCAACTCCCACGTTCAGGGATTCTGTCGAATAAAGACTGTGTGCAAAACTGGGAATTGTTATTTTGTGGTCTACCAGTTGTTCGATACCCGCGGTAATTCCGTTTCCCTCGTTTCCCATGACGATAAATCCCTTGGTTTGGAGGTTCATCCGGTAGATGTTTTCTCCTTCCAGAAATGTCCCGTAACAGGGAAAGTCCGGGTTCGTGAACCGGGGGATAAAACTGACAAGATCCAAGTAAAAAACGTTCACCCGGAATATTGCACCCATGCTTGCTTGAACGGATTTCGGGTTAAAAATGTTTGCACAATCGTGATCGCAAAATATGTTCCGGATACCGAACCAGTCGCAAACCCGGAGTATCGTGCCGATGTTGCCGGGGTCTTGAATACCGTTGAGAATCACTGAAAGCGAGTCTTTTATCTCCTCCGGGTTGTATGTTTTAATGGGAATTTCGGCTAGTGCGATGACTTCCGGTAGGGATTTGAAATTGGAAATACGTCCCATCTCGATCTCGTTTACCTCGATCGTGTTATATTTTTTCACGTGTTGTTGATTGCTTTCGATCCACGAGGGACGGGCAATCAATGAATCTATTTTCATGTCAGAGAGGAGTAATTCCTGTACGAGTTTATCTCCTTCTACCTTGTATAAATTATATTTTTCCCTGAATTTCTTTTTTTCAAGGTTTTGAATTACATTTGTTAGGTGTTTGCTAAGCATCATTTTTAAGCTTGCTGGTTAAAATTAAAACACAAACATAGTATTTTTTTGAGATTTTTGAGCATGCGGGTAGCGTACAAGATAAGTTTTATTTTTTTATTATTCTTCATTTTTTATTCGTGTTCACCGACAAAGTATGTCGGGAAAGACGAGTATTTGCTGGATCGTGTGAAGGTGAAAGTGGATGATTATAAGCTTAATCGGTCTGATTTGAAACGAAATATCCGACAAAAACCGAATACCCGGATTTTGGGGGTTGCCCGTTTTCATCTGGGATTATATAATTTAAGCGGGAGGAATGAAAAAAAGAAATTTAACCAATGGTTACGACGTATCGGGGAGGCTCCCGTTATTTACGATCCTTTCATGACGCAACGAAGTGCCAGCCAGATTGAATTGTATCTCCATAATAAAGGGTTTTATAGTGCGGAAGTGTCAGATACGATCTTTTATAAGAAAAGGAAGGCGTTTGTGGAATACCACGTGAAAGTGGGACCTGTTACCCGGATTCAGGAAGTGCGATTTGACGATAAGGAGGGGGGACGGGTAAATCAGATCGCCGAGGAAAGCGGGTTGATGGCCAATTTCCGACGGGATACGGTGAATACTCTTTTGGAGAAAGACGCTCCATTGGATCTTGATGTCCTGGATGACGAACGGGAACGAATCACGAAAATGCTCCGGGAAAAAGGGTATTTCAATTTTTCAAAGAATTTTATCCAGTTTTTTGCCGATACAACAAGCGCGGTTAAAGAAAATATGGCCAAAGTTTTCGTACGGGTGGTAGAGAATGCCGTGGATAGCAACGCTTACAGGCGTTATTTCGTGCGGAACATCAGCGTGAATTTTGATTACGACCCGATGCTGACTGCAGAACAGGTGGATTCTACGTATAATACGTTGTATTACAATGGTTATAATATCTTGTACAAGGATAAGTTAAAGATAAAGCCTAAAATGATTATAGAAACCATCCAGTTGCAGCAGATGGAATTGTACGATGCCCGGCGGGTGATAGATACTTACGTGCGATTGCAGGCGCTGAATCTTTTCAAGATGGTGAATATCGATTTTAAAGAGGTGGAGTCGGATGGAGACGTGAAAGCTTTGGACTGCGTGATCCAGTTATCGCCCGTGAAGAGGCAATCCTATAACGTGTTCTTGGAGGGGACGCATAATTCGGGCAACATGGGAGTGGGAGGTAATTTTACCTATAACCATCGTAACGTGTTCCGTGCGGGGGAGAATATTTCGGCCAGTATTTGGGGAAGTTTGCGGAAAGAGCAGGTCAATGGAGAGGGAAAAATATTTAATACCTCGGAAATCGGAGCTGAATTGAAACTCGTGACCCCGCAGTTTTGGATGCCGTTTTTCAAGATGAAAGATTTCCGGCGGAATTATGCCCCGAAGACTTCGATTTCTTTTTCGTATAGTTATGAATATACCCCGTATTATACCCGTTCGATTGCTAATGCCCGTTTCGGTTATTTATGGCGGAAAGCGAACAAAAAGTGGAGGTATAATTTTGATTTGATAGATTTGAACTATGTGTTGATGAAGGATGTGGACCAGAATTTTATCGATGGTTTGAAAAATGAGTATATCAAAAATGCCTACACGGACCATATGATCCTTTCTGCCGTTTTCTCTGCCACTTACACGGATCAGCAGGTGAACGTGAAAACTGCGAATTATAGTTATTTCAGGGTAAACACGGAGACTTCGGGAAATTTTCTTTCCGTTATAGACGGGATTGCCGGAAGTAAAAGTTCTGCGAGTGGAACGTTAAATGAAAAGTATTACAAAATCTTCGGGGTAAGGTATGCGCAATTTGTGAAAGCAGATGCCGAATATCGTTATAACTGGTATATCAACCGAGCGAATTCACTCGTGGGACGTCTTTTCGTGGGGTGTGGTTACCCGTATGGAAACATGAAGGTATTGCCTTTTGAGGAGGCGTATTACGGGGGTGGGGCAAACGACATCCGGGCTTGGCAGGCTAGGACATTAGGTCCCGGTTCTTATCTGGCCACGGAGAAATACCCGAATAGCGTGGGGGATTTCAAATTGGCGGGAAATATTGAATACCGTTTCAAGTTGATTTGGTTGTTGGAGGGAGCGTTGTTCGTGGATGCCGGAAACGTGTGGAATATTAACCCGAAAGAAAATCGTTCCGGGGCAAAACTGAATTATAATTTCTTTAACCAGATTGCTATCGGTACGGGGGCGGGTCTGAGGTTGAACGCTAATTTCTTTTTGTTACGTTTTGATTTGGGAATCAAGGTGAAAGATCCTTCCATGCCCGTGGGAAATCGTTTCGTATTGTTTGATTCGCGTGGAGGATTCAAGCGGTCCGTGTTTAACGTGGCGATCGGGTACCCGTTCTAAAAACTAAAAGATAAAAACTAGAAACTAAAAGATAAAGTTGGGAGGGTAAATCATAAAATTAATTAGGGGTTGATTATTCTAGAAATAATGTCGATATTTGAACATAGCTTTTATCTTTTAGTTTTTAACTTTTAACTAATACATATATCGTGGTTACACAAATAGTTGTATACTTGTCTTTGTTGTTACAGATCGTTGCGATGGGATTTGCGATCAGTTTGTTTAAGCGGACGAAGTTCAATGCTGCTTGGATTTTGATTTCAACAGGCTTTTTTTTGATGGCGATTTACCGGGCGATAGAATTGGTTCCCTCGATGCACCGGGGAGAGTCGGAAGAGTTGTACCAGACGAAAGTGTGGTTGTCATTTGTTATTTCGCTGGCCTTTGCTATCGGGGCATTTTATATACGGAAGGTATTCCAGTTTTTACGTCGGCTGGATGGTATACGGAGTGAGACGGAAAAGCGGGTACTGTCGGCTGTTATCCGCACGGAGGAACAGGAGCGGCAGCGTTTTGCCAAGGAGTTGCATGACGGGCTAGGGCCTTTATTAAGTGTTATAAAGATGTTGCTTTCCGGTTTCGAGGAAAAGAACTCGCCGGAGGTAAACGACAAAATCAAAGGGAACTTGAAACAGGCTGTTGACGAGGCTATCACGAGCGTGCGAGAGATTTCAGCTAATATCAGTCCTCATATATTGAATAATTTCGGTTTAAGGGATGCCACGGAATCATTTATTCGAAAATTGCGTCCGGCTGAAGGTATTAGTATTAATTTTAAAACAAATATTGATAATCGTCGTTTTATATATAACGTGGAAGTAATCATGTACCGGGTGATTTGCGAGTTGATCAATAACACGTTGCGACATGCTAATGCCAGTAAAATCAGTATTGACCTACAGTTGCAGGGGGATGTTTTGTACTTGGAATACGAGGATAACGGCATGGGGTTTGACGTGAAACAAGCTGAAAGTGATGGCGGGATGGGATTGAGCAACATGCAGTACCGATTGAATTCGGGAAATGGGGATATCAAGATTTCCAGCGAGTCAGGACGGGGAATGATTGCGAGAGCTTTTATAAAGTGTAAGTAAATCTTGTTTTATGGATAAATTGAGAATATATCTGGTTGATGACCACAAGTTGTTCCGGGAGGGATTGAAGTTATTGCTTTCAACTCAGGATTTCGTTCGACATATTTACGAGGCCTCGAACGGGAGGGAGTTTGTTGAGAATTTGTCGTTTGTTGATTGTGATGTCGTGCTGATGGATATAGAGATGCCGGAGATGAATGGTATTGATGCCACGATCGAGGCGATGAAAATGAAACCCAATTTGAAGATTATAGTTCTTTCCATGTACGGGGACGAGCAGTATTATTACAAGATGATTGATGCGGGTGCGAAGGGATTCTTGTTGAAGAATTCGGGAATTGATAAGGTGGTAACGGCTATTCAGAAGGTGGCGGAAGGGGAGAGTTTCTTTTCGGAAGAGTTATTGGTGAATATATTGAATAATATGCGTGACAACAAAAGCGAAACACCGGAAACCGTGGATAATGATATTTCGGAACGAGAGCTGGAAATTTTGTATCACGTGTGTAAAGGATTGTCAAATCAGGAGATTGCGGACGAATTGTTTATCAGTAAACGTACGGTAGACAAGCATCGGGCAAATCTGCTCAGTAAGACGGGATGTCGGAATACGGCGGCATTGGTGATGTACGCGATTAAAAATAATATTATAGAGATATAGATGAATGGGATGATTTTTGCAGCCGGTTTAGGTACCCGGTTGCGGCCGTTGACAAACGATCGCCCGAAAGCTTTGGTGGAGTTGAAAGGAAAGACTCTGTTGGAGCGGGTGATCGAGAGAATGAGAGAAGTGCAGGTGGAGCGGTTAGTGATTAATATTCATCATTTTGCCGATCAGGTAGAACACTTTCTGAAAGAGAAAGGAGATTTCGGTATGGGCATCGTTTTGTCCGATGAACGAGATGAGTTACTGGATACGGGAGGAGGGGTTTTGAAGGCCCGGGAATTATTTATTCCGGGGAAACCCGTGCTTATTCATAATGTGGATATTTTAACGGACTTGGATTTGAAGGCGCTCGTTCGTCAGCATGAATCACGTGAGGCATACGCCACGTTGGTCGTGCAACAGGCAGTTGCAGATCGGGTATTGAAGTTTAATCATGGTGTTTTGAAAGGTTGGGAGAACAAGCGAACCGGGGAGCAGAAGATCGTGGACGAAGGCTTTTACGGGGCCACGGAGTTCAATTACTGCGGGATTCAGATTCTTAGCCCGGAATATTTAAAGCATATCATTCATCAGGGAGTATTCTCTATCATCGACGAGCATCTGGCGCAGGCAAAAGAACATCCTATCGAGCTTTTTCGGCACGATGGCCGATGTCTCGACTTGGGTACCCCGGAGGCCATAAAAGAAGCGAGTAATTTTAGATTTAGTGATTTATGATTTTAGATTGAGAGATTAAAAGAAGGGATAGCTTGTGTGGCTGGAATTTAAAATCTAAAATCATTAAATCTAAAATTATTAAAGGCTTCTGTTTCCTGGGATTAGTTTTATCCTGTTCGTGCCTTCGAAGAACCTGAAATACATGTAGAGTTTGTAATTAAAATCAAACCCGTAATCTCTGTTCAAGCTGTAATCGATGTAACTGTTGATTCTCGGATCTCCGGCAGCATACCTTCTGTTCCATTCGATAGCATACTGGTGATTCATACTTTGATAATAACTTTCTGAGTGCAGACTGGCCATGCTCTGGTGACTTGTCAACCAAAAATCGAATCCCGAATCAAAAACGATCAATTCATATTGCGCTGAATCTTTGATAGCGCAACGCCCCTTTTTATTTTGGGCTACCTCTTTTTGAGATGCACAGGAGAAAAATAGGGCAAGCATAAGGAGTAAACCGAATATTCTCATCATGTTTGATTTAAGTTATGCACTACTTTCCCCTAAGGTAAGAAAAAAAAATGAAAAAACGGCTGATTCAGCCGTTTTTATCTTTATTTTACAGCGATGGTTTCAATTTCAACCATAGCACCCATCGGGAGAGCTTTTACGGCAAAAGCTGCACGGGCAGGACAATCTGTCTTGTAATATTTAGCATAGATTTCGTTCATATCAGCGAAATAAGACATATCTCCCAACAGGCAAGTTGATTTAACCACGTTGTCAAAAGTATATCCGGCTTCTTCCAGGATGTAACCGATGTTTTTCAAACATTGTTCTGTTTGTTCTTTTACTCCACCTTCAACGAATTTTCCGGTATTCACGTCAATAGGAAGTTGACCACTGATGTAAAGCGTTCCGTTTGCTTCAATTGCTTGACTGTAAGGACCGATGGCTTTCGGTGCTTTCGGTGAGTTGATTACTTTTTTCATAATAACTTTATTTTATCAATTAAAAAATAGATTTCAGTTTCTTTGTCGCGAATATAACGAAAATCAAGTTGTGATTTCTTCGTGACGGGTAAAATAAAAAACTAAAAGTTGAGACATCTGCCTCAACTTTTAGTTTTTTATCCTCAATTACAAGTATGATTAGTAATTGTTTTTCTTTTCTTCGAAATATGCTTGAGGGTGAGCGCAAGCGGGACACGCTTTCGGGGCTGTTTTGCCTTCGTAAACGAAACCGCAGTTACGGCATTGCCACAGGATCACTTCGTCTCTCTCGAATACTTTACCGGCTTCCACGCGAGCTAAAAGCGTTCTGTAACGAGCCTCGTGTTCAGCTTCCACTTTCGCAATGTTACGGAACACGGCTGCGATGGCGGTAAATCCTTCTTCTTCTGCAACTTTAGCAAATTCCGGATAGAGGTCTGCCCATTCTTCGTTTTCTCCTTCTGCGGCAGCTTTCAGATTTTCTGCTGTTGTTCCGATTACACCTGCGGGGTAAGATGCGGTGATTTCAACCATTCCGCCTTCCAAGAATTTGAAGAATCTCTTGGCGTGTTCTTTTTCCTGTTCGGCAGTTTCCATGAATACTCCCGCGATTTGTTCGAATCCTTCTTTTTTAGCTACACTAGCGAAAAAAGTATAACGACTTCTGGCCTGTGATTCACCGGCAAATGATTTCAATAAGTTTTGTTCTGTTTTTGTTCCTTTAATGCTCATAAATTTAATCTTTTTAGTGGTCATGTTTTGATAGCACAATAATACGACAATTTGTTTATCAAAACAAATATTTAGTTTTTATCAGATGATAGAAAATGCCTATAAAGTGTAATTTTTCTTATCTCTGATGTACTACCGTATGGCTAGTATCAAGCATTTTTTTGAATTGAATAATCCGTGATCCCTAGGCTTTCATAAGTCTTCATGAGAGCTTCATCATCATCCGTGATCACGAGTAACTTATCTCCGGTATGTAGTTTGGTTTTTCCCTTGGGGACGCAATATGAATCGTTCTTTTTGATCAAGGCTACCAACGTGTTATCCGGTAATACCAAATCCATTAATTTGTCGCCTTTTGCCAACATGGAAGGAATGACTTCAATTTCGGACATGGCGGTTTTAATTTCTTCGGGTAATTCGACGTTAAAGACGTTTTTGCGTTCTTCGGGGGTTGACAAACCGAGTAGTTTCGCCATGAAACTGACAGTTGTTCCCTGTACAACCAAAGAAAGAATGGTAATGAAGAACACCACGTTAAATATTAATGATGCGTGCTGGATGTTTGCGATTAGCGGGTACGTGGCAAAAATGATGGGGACTGCTCCGCGCAGACCGACCCATGAAACGTATGCCCGTGCCTTGGTGGTCATTTTCCGGAAGGGGATAAGGCATAAAAATACACTTATCGGACGAGCCAGTATAATCATGAATACCCCGATAAGAATGCTTAACGCTGCGACCGGGAGTAATTCTGCCGGGTTTACCAGAAGGCCTAACGTGAGGAACATCACGATCTGGAATAACCATGTGATACCGTCGAAAAAGGTGGTAAGACTCTTCTTGTGTACCACTTTATGATTTCCAACCACTAAGCCGGCTAAATAAACAGCCAAGTAACCGTTACCTTTTACCAGATCCGTGAACGAGAAAATAAAGAACACGAAAGCTAATAAAAGAACGGGATATAATGATTGATTGATGTTTAATTTATTGATGCAGTATACTGCCAATCTTCCCAACAAGTAACCGGATACAGCACCGATGCTCATCTGCATGATGAATTGCAGTATCGTGTTACTTAAGCTGCTTTCTCCGGATTGGATAATTCCGATAAGTAATATCGTTAACATATAGGCCATCGGGTCATTACTACCACTTTCCAGCTCCAACATGGGGCGTAGGTTCTCTTTTAATCCTTGCCGTTTGGAACGGAGAATCGAGAACACGGATGCAGAATCGGTAGATGACATGACAGAGGCAAGCAATAATGATTCCGTGAAATTCAGCGTGATAAAACTGTTTTCAAGATTCGTGATGTAGTAGATAAAATAACCCGTGAGAAAAGCCGTAAACATGACTCCGGCGGTGGCGAGAACAATTCCTTGCCCTAGAACGGGTTTGATTTCAGCCGCACTTGTGTCCATACCACCGGAAAATAAAATAATACTTAATGCGATAACTCCTATAAATTGTGCGGTTTGCGGATTGTTAAACTCTATTCCTAAACCATCGGTTCCGAAAAGCATTCCTACTCCCAAGAAGAGAAGTAAAGCGGGAACTCCAAAACGGAAACCTGCTTTTCCTACAACAATACTAATAAATAATAGGATAGATCCAATAAGTAAGATATTTCCAGCGTTTAGAATCATAAGTGTATAGTTTTAATAGGTTATTATTTTATTTTGAGCCTCCTTCTCGCTTGGCGTGGTTTTTCTTTTTTACGAAAGAACGGCCGTTAGGTTTTCGTCCTCTGCCTTTTGACGAGCTATGTTCGAATGCTTTTGGATTGTATTCCGGTGCCGGTCCCAAGTGGGCGGGGAGTGGTATCTTGTAAATCGTTTCTTCAATAAATTGTTCTATGCGGTAAAACTTTCCTTGCTCTGCCCCGGAGACAAAGGTAAGGGCAACTCCTTCCGCGCTGGCTCTCGCTGTTCGTCCGATACGGTGAATATAATCTTCCGGATCATGGGGTACATCAAAGTTGATTACCAATCCTATCTCATCAATATCTATACCACGGGACACGATGTCGGTGGCAACGAGTATATCTATTTTATTATTTTTAAAATCCATCATAACAGATTCCCGCTCTGACTGCTCCAAGTCGGAATGCATGGCTGCCACGTTGAATTTTTTACGTTTTAAGGTGAAGGCGAGGTCTTTTACTTTTTGTTTGGAAGAGGCAAAGATTAGCGTTTTGTGTAAGACCGGTTTACTGAAAAGTTCTTCGATAATACCCATTTTTTGGCTTTCGTGGCAGATGTAAGCGGCTTGCATGATGGCTTCGTTGGGTTTGGATACTGCCACGTTGATTTCTACCGGGTCTCGAAGTACATTTTGGGCTAGCTGCCGTATCTTCGGGGGCATCGTAGCCGAGAAGAGTATGGTTTGTCGGTCTTTGGGCAGTTTGTTCACGATTTGCATGATGTCGTCAAAAAATCCCATGTCCAGCATCCGGTCAGCCTCGTCAAGGATAAAGTATTTTACTTGCGAAAGGTCTACATCGCTATGTTGCAGATGTGCGATCAACCGTCCTGGTGTTGCGATGGCAACATCTGCGCCCAGACGCAATGCTTTTTTCTGTTGATCCCATAAACTTCCGTCACCACCCCCGTAGACGACTACCGTCGAAACGGGGAGAAAATAAGAAAATCCCTCGAATTGTACGTCTATTTGTTGGGCTAATTCCCGGGTGGGAGCCATGATAACAGCTTTTACCGTGTCCGATCGGTTCTCTTCTTTGATTAATCGATTTAAGATCGGAAGAGTGTAAGCGGCTGTTTTTCCGGTGCCTGTTTGTGCGCAGGCGATTAAATCTTTTCCCTCTAAGATAACAGGGATTGTTAATTCTTGTATAGGGGTTGTTTCCTGAAAATTCATGGCATCTAATCCTTGCAACAATGAATCCTCTAGTTCCAGCTCGTCAAATCTCATCTTTTATATCTCTACTATTCTTTATTTTTAATGCTGCCTTTTTCCTGTTTTAAAGTACAGCGGCAGGAGAAAATTACACATAAATCTATCATCGTGTCAATCCCTTCTGTTTGTTGCAAAGTTAAAAAAAAAATCATTTTATTCCCATTCACTCGTGGAATCTTTTAACTCCGGGATGAACGAGGACTTGAATATGATATTTTTCTTGCTGATACGACGTTGACGGTTGTAGTCCTGTAATGCTTTCAAGGCGATTTTACCCAGTAATACGATCGCGATCAGGTTGGTTATAGCCATGATTGCCATGAATAGATCGGCAATATTCCAGACGAGATCCAGGGCGGCGATTGATCCGAACATGACCATTCCCCCCACGATAATCCGGTAAAGTTGTAAATAGGTTTTATTCTTGGATATGAAAAATAAGTTTGTTTCACAGTATGAATAGTTACCCACGATGGAACTGAAGGCAAAAAGGAGTATACAAATAGCGATAAATTGTCCTCCCACGCTTCCGATCTGGTGGGACAGGGCCATTTGTGTCAGTTGGATTCCTTTCACCGAACCATCTAGCGGAACGTCCGAAAGTAGAATAATGAATGCCGTACAACTACAAATGATTAACGTGTCGGTGAAAACACTGAGGGCTTGGATTAATCCTTGTTTCACCGGGTGGGAGACTGTTGCCGTTGCGGCAGCGTTCGGGGCGGAACCCATTCCCGCTTCATTTGAGAAAAGTCCTCGCCGGACACCTTGCATGATGACGGCTCCTAAACCCCCGCCCGCGAATTGTTCGAATCCGAATGCGTTCGTGAAAATAGAACCAATGACATGGGGTAATGTTCCAAGGTGCGTGAATAGGATGAAAGCGGCAAGCAGAATGTATGCAATAGCCATAAGGGGGACGATGATTCCGGATATAACGGCAATCCGGTGTATTCCACCGAATATGACCAGTAGGGTAAACAGGGTTAGAATGATTCCCAGCCAGACACGGTTTGTCCCAAAGACTTCATGAAATGCCAAGGTAACGGTATTTGCTTGTACCGAGTTGAATACAAGTCCGAAGGTAATGGTAATGATGACAGCGAAAAGAATGCCTAACCATCGTTTCTTTAAACCTTTTTCCATGTAAAAGGCGGGGCCCCCGATGAACGAGCGTTCTCCTTTAACTTTATATATTTGGGCTAACGTGGATTCGATGAAGGCAGAGGCAGAACCGATAAGCGCTATAAGCCACATCCAGAATATGGCTCCCGGTCCTCCCAGGGCTAGGGCTGTTGCCACACCCGCCAGGTTACCTGTGCCTACCCGCGAAGCGGTTGCAATGCAAAATGCTTGAAAAGAAGAAACCGAGTTCTTGTGGTTCCCGCTTGCTATTCCGTCGCCAAGCAGCCGGAACATTTCCCGGATATTCCGGAATTGTACGAATTTACTCTTGAAGGTAAAGTAGACCCCGATACAGATTAGCAGGGCTATTAATATATAGGTCCAAATAAAATCATTGGTTGCTATAATCCAGTTGTTTAAATTTTCCATAACCGCATCACGTATTTAAATTACGAGTAAAATACGTGATGAAACGGGTGAAAGTTGTAAAAATTAGATTATATTTAAAGAAAAAGTTCACACCATTCTTCGAAACGGGCGACTGTTTCTTCCCCATAAAAAGCCATTTCTGCCCGGATTTTGCCTAGTTTCTTTTCCCGGGTTAAATTGGTTTTCGAATAAAACTTATCGGCAAAAGCGATTAGTTTTTCTTCAAGAGTAACGGGGAGCATATCCCGTTGGGGTAAAGGTAAATGATTTTTCTTGATCATTTCAAGTGATATGCCGGCCCCCGTGTGTCGTTCACATACTAGGGCATGACGGGGAAGGCCTTCTTCGCGGAGTAGATCGGCTCCCAGATAACCGTGGCAGATGTAGGGATGTTCTCCGAAACAACCGATGTCCGGGGCCTTCGTGAGAAAAATCCCGATGTCGTGGAGCATGGCAGCCTCTTGAATGAAAGGGATGTCCAGATCCATTTCGGGATGTCGGATAGCCAGTGATTGTGCTTTATCTCGAACAAGTTGGCTATGTATGAGGAGGGATTGCCCGGCGAGGGAATCCAACGTGTAATATTTACGAATAATATCTAATGGGTTTATCATTATTTGTTCTTTTTTTAAAACTTACAAATATAGATGTTTGTTCGTGAAAATGTCATGATTGGTTTTATATATAAATATTCCGGGCTATTTGTAACGGGCCCCGATGGTTCTCCAGTCAATAATTGTCCATATTTTTTCGATGTGTTCCGGACGGCGATTCTGGTAATCAAGGTAATAAGCATGTTCCCAAACATCGATCCCCAGTATCGGAGTGTAACCTTTGGTAATTGGGTTCCCGGCGTTACTCTCGGAGAAAATGTATAGTTTCCCTTTTTTGTCCTTCGCGAGCCATACCCATCCGGACCCGAATAACGAGGTGGCGGCAGCCGAGAACTCCTTTTTGAAATTATCGAATGAACCCCATTCTTTTTCTATGGCAGCAAGCAGCGCTCCTGACGGGGTATGTTCTGCTTTCGGAGAGAACGAGTTGAAATAGATAATATGGTTCAGCGCTTGTGCTGCGTTGTTAAATATCGCTCCGGTGGAGTTCTTGACGATGGTTTCAAGATCACAGTTCTCGAATGGTGTCCCCACGATCAATTTATTCAGGTTATCAATGTAGGCTTTCAGATGTTTACCATGATGTAGTTTTATGGTGGTTTCACTGATAACGGGTGCGAGGGCATTTGTTTCATAAGGTAAAGGTGGGAGGGAAAATTTCTCTTTCGTTGTTTGTTGTTGAGCCCACAATGCCCCGCTTGTTGTGATGAGAAGGGTAACTATCCATATCCTTTTGAATGCTTGTTTTGTTTTCATCTTCTATTTTTCTTTTAAAGTTTATGTGATTTACGAATAAAAGTACATTTTGGTTATTAAAAAGTCCTCTAACTTTTATAATTTTGACCGTTTTTATGAAAGAGAGTGGTGGGAAACAAATGTGCAATTTCAAAATTTGAGTATATGATCAGGATAAATGTTACAATTGAGGTGAAGAGCGAGGTTCGCGCTCAAGTCGTGGAACTTTTGCGTGAGATGTCTGAATTGTCAAGGCAGGAAAAGGGGTGTATCGGGTACGAAATACTTGAAAATAATCGTTTGGATAACATGTTGATGATCATAGAAACGTGGGAAAATGAAACCTTGCTGGCTGTTCATAAAGGAAGTGATCATTTCGTGAGAATTATCCCGCGGGTTCGGGAACTGGCAACGGAAATGTGTAGCCAGAAGTTCACGGATATGGCAGCCGTGAACGAGGCTATCGTGGGACGTCGTAGTGTGAGAAATTATGCTCCGGACAAGGTGTGCGTGGAGACGATCGAGCGATTGCTGAGAGCGGCCATGTATGCGCCTTCGGTTAAAGATCGCCGTCCCTGGGAGTTTTTCGTGATAGAAGATCGGGAACATCTTGATACTTTGGCTGAGACTTTACCGGAAGGAATGGCTTTAAGAACAGCCCCGGCCGCGATTTTAGTTTGTTGTAATACCCGCCGGGCCGGGCTTGACGGGGGGAACTGGCCCCAAGAGCTGGGAGCGTGTGTCCAAAACCTGATGTTGCAGGCCTACGGGGAGAAACTGGGAACCACTTGGGTTGGAATTTATCCTCAGATGCACCGGGTTCATCAAGTGAAAACTTTGTTTCACTTGTCATCGGAATTCGTGCCGTTTGCCGTTGTGGCAATCGGGAAACCGGCAGATGAGCAAGCACCTGTTCCCGAGCGTTATGACCCTTCGAAAATACATTTTATCACTCGTTAAAAATATTCGTAAAAAAATCACTAAAAAGAGAACCTTTTCATGTTTCAGTTCGTTAAATTAGGTACGAACATAAAAATTAAAGAATATGAAACATGAAACTTCAAATCTACTGATAGGGCTAGGTATTGGCGCTGTTGTAGGAGTTGCTGTCGGTTATTTAATGGTAGCTGATAATCGTAAAAAATTAGCGGAAGAGTTTGATCGTGCCGTGTCTAAAGTGAAGGAAGAGGTGAAGGACGTTTATTCAAAAGCAAAAAACAAGGCCGAGAACGTGAAAGAACACGTGACCGAGGATGTCAATCATGTAGCTGAAAAGGTTGCGGGGAAGACTGCTACGGAAACGAAGTAATAGCTTATGGAGAATATTGCCGAGAAGACGTTTGCTGAGTTGAAAGAGGATATTTCAACTTACGTGGAATTGAGGCTAGAGCTATTAAAATTGAATACATACGAAAGGGTTGCCAAGACAATGGCAGTCTTTTCGTATGGTATTGTTTTGGTTTTATTGGCTTTTTTTGCCATTTTATTTTTGTTCCTGGCGTTAGGTTTTTTCTTGGGAGAATTATTGGGTAGCATGGCTTTGGGATTCGTGTTGGTGGTTGGGATGTACCTGTTGTTGTTCGGGATAACGATGTTTTTCAAGAGAAAGATCACGTCCAAGGTGATGAACGAGATTATAACAGCAATGATGAGTAAGGATGAAAAAGATAATGAAGAGACAACCGACCCCGCTGGACATGTTGATGGCGGAACAGCGCCGGGTGCGTGAGAGTTGCCGGGTGCAGGAACAGAAAATAAACGAGGATTTTAAGTTCATACATGATCATTCCGGGCGGATTTTGTTTGCCGGGATTTCTTCTTTGTTTTTTTCTAAACGAAGAGAAAACAGGGAGAATGACGGGGGAGAAGAGGCGGAAGGACAAATCCCGATGTTGGGAATGATGTTTAAAAATATTTCACCCTTGTTGTGGGAGGCCGCTTTGCCAATCCTTTTACGTTGGGGACTGGGGCGAATCGGGAATTTGTTTAAAAAACGACCCCAATGATAAACGATAAAAGTTAAAAGTTAAAAGATAAAAACTAAAAGTTGAAAGTAGGGAATCAAAAAGCGTTGGCCTTGTGTGGTTGGAATCTAAAATTTAGAATCTAAAATCTAAAATAAACGACGAGTTTTATTATCTTTGTGTCCTCTATTCGGGTTATATTTCTGAAAATAGTGGGTCAATCACGACCATTCCATCAAGAGGTGTTTTATTTTAATAGAAGGAGGATAAAGAGTTATGTCGAGTATTAATGCATCGCAGGTTTTGGAGACAAAGCCAGTCGGGAAGTTATTGTTACAGTATTCAATCCCTGCAATTATCGGGATGACAGTGACGTCGTTGTATAATATTATTGATAGTGTTTTTATCGGGCATGGTGTGGGGCCGTTAGCTATATCGGGTTTAGCGATCACTTTTCCCTTGATGAACCTGATTATTGCTTTTTCGACTTTGGTAGGAATCGGGGGAGCGACAATCAGTTCGATTTATCTCGGGCAGAAAGACACGGAGAAAACGAATTCTGTCTTGGGGAACGTGTTGTTGTTATGCGTGATTAACGGGTTTTGTTTCGGGGGATTGACTTTGATATTCTTAGATCCGATCTTGCATTTCTTCGGGGCTAGTCCGGTGACTTTACCTTACGCCCGGGATTTTATGCAGGTTATTTTGATGGGAAATCCGATTGCTTTTACTTTTATCGGTCTGAACAACGTGATGCGAGCCACGGGATACCCGAAAAAGGCCATGTTGAGTTCTTTACTGACCGTATTTGCCAATATTATTCTAGCCCCGATATTCATTTTTCATTTGGATTGGGGAATCCGGGGAGCAGCATTGGCCACGGTGATCTCCCAGTCGATCGGTTTAATCTGGATCGTGAGTCACTATCTGAACAAGAACACGACAATACGTTTTAAACCGGGAATATTTAAATTGAAAGGTCGGATTATCATGAGTATTTTTTCCATCGGGATGTCACCTTTCTTGATGAACGTATGTGCCAGTTCGGTGGTCATTATATTGAATAATAGTTTTATGCGCTATGGTGGTGACTTGGCTATCGGGGCCTACGGGATTGTGAATCGGGTACTGACCTTGTTTATCATGATCGAGATCGGGGTGACACAGGGGATGCAGCCGGTAATCGGGTTTAATTACGGGGCGCTTCTTTTTGACCGGGTACGTAAGACTTTACGTTACGCATTGATTGCCGGGGTTTCTATCATGACATTTGGTTTTTTGTTGAGCCAGTTGTTTCCCTCGGCAATTGTGGGGATGTTTACGGATAATCATGAGTTGATGGAATTATCTAAATTTGGCTTACGAGTGACTTGTTTGATGTTCCCTCTCGCGGGGTGCCAGATTATTATCACGAACTTTTTTCAATCCATTGGGAAAGCTAAAGTCTCCATATTTTTGTCTCTTTCCCGACAATTGTTATTTTTGATTCCGTTTTTGTTAATATTACCTCGTTTCTGGGGGATTACAGGCGTGTGGAGTAGTATGCCCATGGCAGATTTTATTTCTTTCATGACCACGATAGGCACGTTCATGTATTTTGTCAGAAAAGGGCTTTTGTTTAAAACTAATAAAACAATAGAATGAGAATAGTTCAGTTATTATTTGGCGTGTGGGTAGGGATATGTTTCCTTGCGTGTGGAGAGAAATCGGATTCTTTTACACGGGAGGAACGGGAACGCATCGGACATTCGGAAGAAGAGGGTATTATGCCTCTGTTTCTTGTAACAAACCGGGTAGATTCATTGTTCCTGCGTTTGCAGGCAAAAGAATTCGGGAAAGAAGATGTCGAGACGGAAACCTTTCGTGTTTTAAGATCACGTATGCTTGCTACCGTGAGGGATTCCTTGAACGAGGGAGTGGGTATTGCGGCTCCTCAAGTCGGTATATCACGTCAATTAGTTGCTGTGCAGCGTTTGGATAAAACGGGAGAGCCTTTTGAATTTTACGTGAATCCGGAAATCGTTTATTTCTCTCAAGATACTGTTTTAGGGCAGGAAGGATGTTTGTCTATTCCGGGTCGGATGGGGTCGGTATATCGGTCTAAAGAGATTGTCGTGCGCTATCGGGATGAACTTTCTTTCGAGTGGAGACAAGATACGGTGAGAGAATTTACAGCTCGCATTTTTCAACACGAGATCGACCATTTGAATGGAATTCTGTACACGGATTATCTTCCGTGAGTTTTAAGGATATAAATAATAAACGGGTTCTCGATTTTCGGGAACCCGTTTATTAAAAAAAATGTCTATTCGTCGAGCGTTACGGCTCCTGAAAGAGCCACAGCCTCTTTATTACGGAAAGTCATGATCGGTGATACAGCCTCGTAAGCTGACATGATGTACTCGAAGAGTTGTGCCGTCACCAATTTTCCGCGTTCAGCTAATGAGAGTTTTAATTTAATCCCTGTGTCCTCGTCCTCTGAACTTTGTAATTCGGAAAGTTCCCCGAATTGTTTGGTTTCTAATAGATATTGCACCCGATGCAATTCATCTGATTCGAAAAATAACTCGTAATTTTTCTCGTCCCGGTTCTTACTGAATAAAGTTGTTTTCATCTTCTTGTGTGTTGTGTGTGTGTATATATATACAACGTTCCCAGCGTTGCTCTGTTTTTTTATATCAAAGGATAACACTTAATCGTGTAAACATCTTGTATTAGTACAAGATACGTGCCATATATACGTGAGGTTTCAAATAATTAACAAACAGAGTTCATGGAAATATCGCTTGGGGTGCGATATGAATACTTCGTGTATTCCCGTGTGATCTGCCTCCTTGTTAATGGTAAGACTTTCATTTGCCTGTTTGTAGACCCCGTCCAGCATCACCCGAACCCGGCAGGGTAGCTCTGATCTTGTCATGCTGACAAGTGAAGTCCGGATTAACGGGCTGGGATATTGATTCTGAAAATCAAGGCTTTGTCCCTTGTTTATGGAGTCATGTAATTGTGCTAGTTGGTAGGTCACCGCTGTATGTTGAGATTCTGTCATGATCAATCCCATGGCAACATTGCTGAGTTGTGTTACCACAAGAATGAGGATACTATGTAATATGAATCTTATCATACTTAGTGTTTGTTTCAAATTTAAAGAATATAAATTGCATTTGCAATGTTTTTCTTCTTTTTTCTATCGATCTATATAAAAATAAGTATTTTTACTACCGGAAATTGTTTTTTTGTTTCGAAAAGGTTACAAATTAACATTTCATATACCCCATCATTCTACAATTTATGTGGATTTATTACTCATTTATAATTTTTTTTACGATAGAAGTTGAAAAAAGATATAGAATAAAAAATAATTTTGGAACTCGGATTGCATTATAAAGCGAACTTGATGGAAATAAAAAGTAAACAGGAAAATTTTAGGTTGCGGGAGTGGAAGTTGACGGATATAGTATCATTAGTAAAACATATTAATAACGAGAAAATATGGAATAACGTGCGGGATGGACTTCCATACCCGTATACAATGTTGGATGCTGATAAGTATATCCGGATGGTACAGGCCCAACCTTATGTTCAAAATTTTGCCATAGAGGTAGCGGGAGAGGCCGTGGGAGGAGTTGGGATCGTACCCTTGACAGACGTGGAGCGCCTTAGTGCAGAGGTCGGTTATTGGCTGGGTGAGGACTATTGGGGGCGGGGAATTACGAGCGAGGCTGTTGCGTTGTTGGTTGATTACGTGTTTCGGGAAACCGGAATTATTCGTTTGTTTGCCTCTGTTTACGAGTATAATCCGGCCTCGATGAAAGTGTTGGAAAAAGTCGGTTTTACCAGACAGGCTATTTTGCGTGATGCTGCGATTAAAAACGGACGGGTGATAGATATGTATTATTATGATCTGATAAAGCGTAAAATATGGGAAAGCGAGTATTGATCACCGGTGCCGCAGGGAATTTGGGAGGACTGCTCGCCCGTCGTTTGTTAAAAGACGAGGTGTTGTTGCATCTTCTCGTTCATCGTCAAGATGTAAGTCCGGAATTAAAGGCAAAAGATAATGTGAACGTGTTCTGGGCGGATCTTGCCGTTCGGGAGAGTTTGGGAAGTGCTTTGGACGGGGGCGATACGATCGTTCATTTTGCCGGGGTCCTTTTCAAGCATAATCCGGAAAAGTTTTTAAAGACGACAAACACCCTGTATTTTAAAAATTTATTGGATGTGGCCGTTCAAAAAGGGGTAAAGCGGGTAATTCTAATTAGTTTCCCGCACGTGGAGGGTGAGACAACCCCGGATCATCCTGCTAGGGGAAGATTGGACGGAAATCCTGTTTCTATGCATGCCCGGACTCGCTTGGAAGAGGAAAGGTTACTATTCGAGTATGGGGAGCGAAGAGGTTTTGAACCTGTCGCTTTAAGAGTCGGGATGGTCTACGGGAAAGGAATCTTGATGATTGATGCGGCCCGTTGGTTTTCTCGTCATGCTCTGCTGGGAGTTTGGAGAAAGCCTACTTGTATTCATTTGATCTCCACGGATGACTTTTTGGAGGTGACGAGGGCGGCAATCATGAATGAAGGGGTACGTGGAATTTATCATGTTGGGGATGAGGGTATTCAGACCTTGCAAGAATTCTTGGACGAGGCTACAAAATACTGGCACACATGTAGGCCTTGGCGAATGCCTTTATGGATGATTAACACGGCGGCACGAGTGTTCGAGTTGGTTTCCCGACTGTTCGGGGTTAGAAGCCCGTTAACCATCGATTTTATCCGGATCGGGCGAGTGTCATATTACGGGGATACTTCCCGGATGAGGGAGGAGCTATTACCTCGTTTAAAATACAAGAATTTTAGAGAAGGATTGGAAACACTATAATATAAGAATTATGATGAAGTACGGCGTTTTATTGATTTTAGTGGTGATGGCTGTTTCGTGTGCCACTCCCAGTTATATGCATTTATACGAGTCCCCGAAAAGTTTGGATTTCACGACGGGTAAATGGTTGGTGACGAACGTGGAAACTCAGTTACCTCTCATGTACAGGGAAGGGTTGACACGTGATCTATTAAAGGAATTGAAAAAAATGGGAGGGGATTCTATTTATTTTTTAAATGATATATCCTTGAAATACCTGTCTCATGACAAACTCACTTTTGAGTTGTCTCCCGAAGTGATGGAGACGTTGAAGAAAACGACGGATTACAAGTATGTGGTGACTGCCACGGCTCGAAAAGTGCGTAATGAGGTCAGTGATTTGATTTATCCCGGGGGACCACTTTCTTACCAGAAGAGCGAGTCGGAAGTCTGTATTGCCGTGTATGATGTCTCCTTGGGAGCCCGGATTTATTTTCAGCGAATAATAGCATCCGTGACTCTGGACGCGGGAGACGAGCAAGTTGTGTTTGCTCGTTCGGCTGGTACATTATTATATAATGCAATGAAAAAAGGGCTGAAGGATATAAAAAAGAATTCCCGGAAGGTAAAGAAAGGACGAGGTGGGAAGTAATGGTATTGATAGTCTATTTCACCCGTGTCTTGCCGTAGTCTCGTTAATATGATGATTGTATGAGAACATGATATCGGGAACACATTAATTCCCCGTATCGTTGACCTATCGTTAATCTATCGTTAACCTATCGTTAACCTCTTAACGAGACATAGGCGGGATACCGGTGTATTTACCTTGAGATACAGAGAGATCCAAATGCAAGATTGCCATGAAATCTCGTGATAGACTAAATACTAATTAACAAATAAAAAAGACCGCAATCCATGTTGCGGTCTTTTTGTATATTTAGAAAGTCTTATTACCAGGCGAACATAGGTCTGTCGCTCATCATGGCGTTTACTTCTTTCTTTACTTGTGCGATTACGGTTTCATCGTCCGGGGCGCTCAATACTCTGTCGATCATGTCCACGATGATAGGCATATGTTCTTCCTTCAAACCACGGGTAGTGATTGCCGGGGTTCCTACACGAAGACCTGAAGTAGAGAACGGGGTACGGGTATCGAACGGAACCATGTTCTTGTTGATCGTGATGTCAGCTTTAACAAGCGTGTTTTCAGCTTTCTTACCGGTTAATTCCGGGAATTTGGTTCTCAGGTCAATCAACATGGAATGGTTGTCGGTACCACCGGAAACAACTTTATAACCTTTTTCCACGAATGCTTTGGCCATAGCTCTGGCGTTAGCTAGCATTTGTTTCGCGTATTCGGTGTACTCTTCAGACAGCGCCTCTCCGAAAGCAACGGCCTTAGCAGCGATCACGTGTTCAAGCGGTCCACCTTGTTGTCCCGGGAATACGGCAAAGTTGATTACTTGTGACATCATCTTGATCTCTCCCTTCGGAGTTTTTAATCCCCAAGGATTCGGGAAATCTTTCGGAAGAAGGATCATACCACCACGAGGTCCGCGAAGGGTTTTGTGAGTGGTTGTGGTTACGATGTGGCAATATTCCATCGGGTTGTTCAATAAACCTTTGGCAATCAAACCGGCTGGGTGAGACATATCGCACATTAACAAAGCACCTACTTTATCAGCGATTTCGCGCATACGTTTGTAATCCCAGTCGCGAGAATAAGCGGATGCTCCGGACACGATTAATTTCGGTTTGTGTTCCAAAGCCAATTGTTCCATCTCGTCATAGTCAACCATCCCGGTTTCTTCTTTCACGTGGTAAGCTACCGGGTGATAGTTAATACCGGAAAGATTCACGGGAGATCCGTGTGAAAGGTGACCACCATGAGCCAGATCAAGACCCAGGAAGGTATCGCCGGGTTTCATGCAAGCGAAGAACACGGCAGCGTTAGCTTGTGCGCCGGAGTGCGGTTGTACGTTAGCGAATTCAGCTCCGAATAATTGGCAAGCCCGATCGATAGCCAGTTGTTCAGTCTGGTCAACAATTTGGCAACCACCGTAATAACGGGCTCCGGGGTATCCCTCTGCATATTTGTTGGTCAGGCAAGATCCCATAGCCTGCATTACTTGCTCGCTCACGAAGTTTTCAGATGCGATTAATTCAAGTCCTTCTTTTTGACGATGACATTCTTTGTCAATCAGGTCGAAAATTTGAGTGTCTCTTTTCATTATTTAGATTTTTAATACTATAGACGTTTATAAATCTAGGCCAAAATTATACTAATCGTGCATGTAAACAAAGTATTTGGCAACTTTTTTTCATCTCTTGTTTTTTAATTTTCGAATATTTGTGTACGTTTGTTGTGTATAAAATTTATTTGATTATGGAAAATCCCTTTAGCGTAGAAAAACCGGTCAGACCGACTTTTCTCACCGTACTTTGCATCTTGACATTTATTGGTAGTGGTTGGGGCTTAATTAACAATTTGTTCCAGTTAGCCATGTTTACACCGGAGCGCTTAGTCGTCCAGATTCAACAGATAACGAACATGGCGGGAGCCGAAGCCCAACCTTCGTGGGTTTCTTCTATCATGAGTTCGTCCTTGGAGGTGTTACAAACGACCATAATGCACGGGAAAGCAATTTACTCGTTAGCTGCCTTGTGTGCCGTGATCAGTTTGATCGGGGCTTTCATGATGTACAAGTTAAAAAGGAATGGTTTTTATTTATATGCGATTGCGCAGATCGGCCAGTTGTTTATCCTGCCGATTTATTCCGGTTGGAATAGCGTCGTGGTGATTTCCATGGCTATGTCCGGATTCTTGGCGTTGGTATTTATCATCTTGTATGGCTTGAATTATAGTAAGCTGAAGTATTGATAATTTGAACGTATATTCCCTTCTGAAAGGGATTTGTGCTTGGCATGATACATGTCATTAAACGATCGTTTATTGATATGTATTTTTTTTATTGCCGGGGATTCAGGAAAAAGAATTAAATAATTGAAAATGAATTTTTAAGAAAATGATTGAAAAGTCGATTTAATCCGTTTTATTTGCAACTATTATATGATCATTTCTTAATACAATCGTTTATGATGTTTGATACTTCTAAATCAGGGGGATGCACTGAAAGAGTGAATTATTTGAAGAGAGGTTTTCTGTTTTATATGTGCGCCTCTTGTATGTTACTCGTTCAATTTGTGATCTATCTCGTGAATAGTAATTATTGGGAATCTTTGAATTTTGTCGGGGGCTTTTATTATCTGATGGCGGCATTGGGGCAAGCTTTTCTTTTCAATTTGATCCCTTGGATTATTTTATATATTCCCTTCACGTGGTGGCGGCAGATGCGGAAGGTCGGTACCATTCTGTTCACCTGTGCTATATTTTTATTGAACGTGCTGGCCTATCTGAACGGGATTGTTTTCCAGTTGTATAAATTTCATATCAACGGGTTTGTGCTGGATCTGGCTTTTGGTGGGGGAGGAAACCAGGTATTCGTGTTTAATAATACTTTGGTCTTGCATGGGGTTCTTATCGGGTTACTTATTTTGTTGTTTACTTTAGCGGTCGTTTTTATCGCTTACCGGTATGCCCGGTATGTTACTTCTAAACAGGTGAAAATCGGTATTTATCTTTTCCTGTTCTCCTGTATCGCTCCCCAGTTAACCCATGCTTATGCTGCTGCGGCTAACGTGAATTCGATCACGGAAGTATCGGCTTGTTTACCGCAATTTTATCCTTTGACAGCCAATCGTTTGATGTTAAAGTTGGGTGTGGTCAAAAAGGAGGACTTATATGTGAATAACCCGGATAAAGGGAAGGGGCATAGTTTCGTGTACCCCCTTCATCCGCTGGAAAAAGTGGATAGCGTGAAACCGTTGAATATTATTTATCTTATTCTGGATTCATGGAATTTCAGGACTTTTACACGGGAGTGTTGTCCTAACATCCGGGCTTTTGGTGATCGTTCCGCGGTATTTAATCGTCATTTAAGTTCCAGTAATGGTACGCGGGGTGGGATATTCGGTCTGTTTTTCGGTATTTCCGCAACATACTGGCAAGATTTTGAACGTACGGGTGTACAGCCTTTGTTTATCGAGAATTTACTGGAAAATGGGTATGATATAGAGACGTTCGCCAGTGCGACGCTTGTTAATCCTCCTTTTTATCGAATCGTCTTCGGAGACGTGAAAGATATTCGCAAGGAAACCCCGGGAGCAACTCCTTTTGATCGGGATAACAGGATCACGGAAGATTTTTTGAATTATTTGGATGAACGGAAAGAGGGGGATAAACCATTTTTTGCTTTCGTGTTTTATGATTTGTTGCACGCGATTGATATTCCGGCTCCCTATCGTAAGAAATTTCAACCCTCGTGGGATTACGCCAATTATCTGGCTTTAAATAATAATTTGGACCCGGAACCGTTCTTTAACCTGTACCGTAATTGTGCCTATTACGTGGATTCACTTGTGGGAAAGGTGGTGAATAAACTGGAAGCGAACGGGTTGTTGGATAATTCCGTGATCGTTATTACCGGGGATCATGGGCAGGAGTTTAACGAGAATAAGAAGAACTTTTGGGGACATGGAAGTGATTTTTCGAACGCACAGGTGCATGTCCCGTTTATCCTGTATTACCCGGGGAACACTCCCGGCGTGTACTCGCACAGAACGTCTCATTATGATGTGACGCCGACTTTAATGAAACGGGTGTTGGGGGTAAAGAATCCCGCGGAAGATTATTCTATGGGAAGAGATTTGTTTGATCCCGAACGCCAGCCTTTTCATCTGGCCGGAGACCCGCAGAATTACGCTTTTATCATGGATAACGTGATTTACGAGAAGAAGGTGGCCGGGAATATCCAAGTGACGGATTCTTTGTTGAATCGTCTTTCCCGGAATCAGATAAATTCGGGATTGCTGCTTAAAGCAATCGAATTCAAGAATATGTTTTTGAAGAAGTAGGGAGTAAACTCAAAACTTGCTGGTACTCATTTGAAATAAAAAAGCTGCTTGTACAAGCAGCTTTTTTATTTTGATTATCCTCCGAAGTTATCGTACATCACGTTTTCATCTGGAACTCCAAGGTCGTACAGCATTTTGGTTACTGCCGAGATCATCATAGGAGGACCGCAGAGGTAGTATTCAATATCTTCCGGGTTTTCATGATTCTTCAAATAATTCTCGAAGATTACTTGATGAACAAAGCCCGGTTTGTAAGCCACTCCGGCTGCGTCAGCCACGGGATCCGGTCTGTCGAGAGCCAGAGTCCAGTGGAAGTTCGGGTTCTCTTCTTGAATCTTGTTGAACTCGTCCACGTAAGGAGCTTCTTGCAAAGCACGTGCGCCGTACCAGAAAGTAACTTTACGATCGGTGTGCATCGTGTGGAAGAGGTTGAAGATGTGTGAACGCATGGGGGCCATACCGGCACCACCACCGATGAACATCATCTCGTTGTTCGTGTCTCTCAAGAAGAACTCTCCGTAAGGTCCGGAAATACTTACTTTATCTCCCGGTTTACGAGAGAAGATGTAAGAGGAACAGATACCGGGGTTCACGTTGGCAAAACCACCGATAGCTTTGTCGAACGGGGGAGTTGCGATACGAATGTTCAGCATGATAATGTTACCCTCTGCCGGGGAGTTTGCCATGGAGTAAGCACGGTAGGTTGCTTCCGGGTTGTGCATTTTAAGATCGAACATTTTCATGCGTTCCCAATCCGCCTTGTACTTCTCGTCAATATCGAACGTCTTGAAGTCAACGTCGATTGCAGGTACGTCAATCTGAATGTATCCTCCGGATTTGAATTTCAGGTTTTCGCCTTCCGGTAATTTTACCACGAATTCTTTCAAGAAAGTAGAGATATTTCTATTGGAAACCACTTCACATTCCCATTTCTTGATTCCGAGAACTTCTTCCGGAATGTGCATTTCAATATTCTCTTTCACTTTTACCTGACAAGCCAAGCGCCAGTTGTCGTGTTGTTGTTTATAGGAGAAGAATCCCGTTTCGGTCGGTAGGATAGACCCTGCTCCGGATTCGACCTGACAACGACACATACCACATGAACCTTTACCTCCACAAGCTGAAGGAAGGAAGATTTTGTTGTTTCCCAAAGTAGATAATAGCGTGGAACCCGGTTCGGTCACTATTTCTTTTTCTCCTTGGTTAATGCTAACCTTAACTTCTCCTTTAGGAGTCAGTTTGGCTTTTGCAAACAAAAGCATGCCTACGAGAATCAGTGTTACTAGAAGGAACACGATGACCCCTGACATCACGATTGTTGTATTTATTGCTAATAACATCATTTTTAATTTTAGATTTTATGATTTTAAATTTTAAATTGAGGACTCCAGAGAAATTTACAATCTAAAAATTTACAATTTAAAATTACTTTACAGGTTAATTCCCAAGAAACTCATGAATGAAATAGCCATCAATCCGGTCACGATAAAGGTAATACCGATACCTCTAAGCGGGGCGGGGATATTTGAATATTTCAGTTTCTCACGAATAGCGGCAATACCCACGATGGCGAGCATCCAACCGATACCTGAACCCAAACCGAAAGCTGTTGCCTCTCCAATGTTAGCATATCCTCTTTCCTGCATGAACAAGGAAGCTCCCATGATAGCACAGTTTACTGCGATCAATGGAAGGAAGATACCTAATTGGTTATAAAGTGCCGGGGCAAATTTCTCCACGATCATTTCCACCAATTGAGTAATAGCGGCAATGATTGCGATGAACATGATAAAGCTCAAGAAACTCAAATCGATGTTTGCAGCACTTTCACCTAGTAACCAGCTTAAAGCTCCGGCTTTTAACACGAAGTTATCTAGCAAGTAGTTTACCGGAACGGTGATGAATAATACGAATACAACAGCAATACCTAATCCGAATGATGTTTTTACGGTCTTTGATACAGCAAGGTACGAACACATACCCAAGAAATAAGCAAAGATCATATTATCGATAAATACGGACCGGACAAATATATTTAATAGATTTTCCATATCGTTATTTCACTTTTAATTGACTATTTCTGTTCTATTAAATCCTTGTTCTTGGAACGGTGAACCCAAATGATCAGACCCACCAGCATCAATGCCATCGGGGGAAGGATCATTAAACCGTTGTTTTGATAACCCCAATCGTAGAATATTTGCGGGATTACTTTTACCCCGAACAAAGTTCCGGACCCAAGTAATTCACGGAAGAAAGCCACGATCACGAGAACTAACCCGTATCCGAGACCGTTACCGATACCGTCTAATAATGAAGGCCACGGTTTGTTTGCTAAAGCGAAAGCCTCGATACGTCCCATGATGATACAGTTCGTGATGATCAACCCGACGAACACGGATAATTGTTTACTTACCTCGTAGGCGAACGCTTTCAGTACCTGATCCACCATAATTACTAATGCGGCAACCACGACCAACTGCACGATGATACGTATACGTGTCGGGATTGTATTTCTCAGTAGCGAAAGAATCACGTTAGAGAATGCCGTTACGGCTGTAACCGAAAGAGCCATCACGATGGCCGGTTCCATTTTCGCGGTTACGGCGAGAGCAGAACATATACCCAGAATCTGTACCAGAACGGGGTTATTTTTGCTCAAGGGACCAAGTAATAATCCTCGGTTCTTAGCTGAAAATAATGTTTCTTTATCGCTCATTATTGTATTTGTTTTAAGAATTGTTCGTAACATTTTAAGTAGTCGGCGATCATCGTCTCAACTGCTTTTGACGTGATAGTACCTCCAGAGATTCCGTCAACTTCATGTGCTCCGGTTGCGTTACCGCCTTTCTTCACCGTGATGGCTTTTAAAGAGGAGTTTTCAAAAACGGTCTTTCCGCTGAATTGCTTCTGGAAAAACGGTTGGGTGATTTCGGCTCCAAGTCCGGGAGTTTCTCCTTTGTGGTCGAACAGGACCCCGTAAACGGTATTTTTGTCCTCATTTAAAGAAATATAACCCCATACCGGACCCCAAAGTCCAACCCCGTATGTCGGCAGGATGTATTTGGGAGCTCCGTCAATGTTGGCCACGAATACAGGGAATTTAATGTCCGCTAATGCTTTGTCATCTTTGATTGTTTCTGAAAGCAGTTTTCCGTCCTTCAACGCTTTTTGAAGTTCGGGGTTTTTCATTGCTTTCTGAAGTTTCTTACCTTCCGTCGGGATGTCCACGGCGAAAGCGTTTCCTTCGATAGCCTCACCCTTGTAGTTCAGAATGAATTGTTTCGTGATGATTTTGTTGAACAATTCAGCCGAAGTCTCCGGGGTAGAACTAACATTTACAGAACTCAGAATGTTTTGTCTCTTCTCGTTCTCTATATTCTCATCTTGGTATGGCTTTAGTGAAAGAGACACTATCGCCAGAATGGCTGCAACTACGACAACCAAAACGATGGAATAGATAAAGGTATATGTATTTCCTTGTTTGTTCATCTCGTTATTAATTTTAAATTTTAGATTTTAGATTTTAAATTCGTATCAGAATAAATTTACAATTTAAAATTTAAAATCTACAATTGCGTCGCTTTAGCTCTTTTCAGTCTGCGCTTGATGTTACCTTGAACGACAAACCAGTCAATAAGCGGAGCAAAGGTGTTCATTAACAGGATGGCTAACATCATTCCTTCCGGGTAACCGGGGTTTAGCGTACGAATAAGGATGGCCATGATACCTAAAATGAAACCATATATCCATTTCCCTCTTTCCGTTTGTGCCGATGTTACAGGGTCTGTTGCCATGAATACGGCTCCGAAAGCAAAACCTCCCATGATTAAATGAGTAATCGGGGTGATTGCCGCGTACGGGTTGGTTGCGGGTAACGTGTAGTTAAGCAATAAGGCCATGCAGTAACCCCCGATGAAAGTGGAAAGCATTATTTTCCAGCTCCCGATTCCGGTGGCAATTAACAAGATGGCTCCGAGCAATATACAGAAGGTTGATGTTTCTCCCACGGAACCCGGGATCAATCCCCAGAACATGGAAGACATATCATATGTCGTGGGCAGACCTTGGGCAGCCTCGGCAAGCGGGGTCGCTTGAGAGAACCCGTCGGGCATTCCGGCGATCCATACTTTATCCCCCGAAATCATGGAAGGGTAGGAGAAGAAGAAGAACGCACGGGCTAACAATGCCGGGTTCCAGATGTTCATTCCAGTACCACCGAAGATTTCTTTACCGATAATCACGGCGAAGGCGGTGGAAACTCCCACCATCCAAAGGGGGGCGTTAATCGGCATAATCATCGGGATTAATAAACCGGATACGAGGAATCCCTCGTTGATCTCGTGTCCCCTGATTTGTGCCGCAGCAAATTCAATACCCAATCCGACCACGTAGGAAACGATGATCATAGGTAACACTCTCCACAGCCCATAGAAGAATAACTCGAAGAAACCGGTATCGGCCAGAGTACCCATAGCGTTGAAATGCTGGTATCCCACATTATAAATACCGAATAAAAGGGCCGGAATCAAGGCCATCACGACAATGATCATGGTTCTTTTCAGATCAATCGCGTCCCGGATATTACAGCCTGAAGATGTCGTGCGGTTAGGCACGAAAAGAAAAGACTCAAAACCCGTGAAAACGGAATGCAACTTGTATAGTTTGCCTCCCTTTTCAAATTTTGGCTTTTGCTTATCTAGATAGTTGCGTAAAAAATTCATCTTTATAATTTTAAATTTTAGATTTTAGATTTTAAATTTTGAATCGTGTCCCATCAAGGAATTGACAATTTAAAATTTGCAATTTAAAATTAGCTTAGTTCTTTTATCATTAACTCTATACCTTTTTCCAGTATTTCCTGTACCGGAGTTTTAGAGGTACAAACGAACTCGCATAAAGCCATATCTTCCGGGACAATCTCGTACATACCGAGTTGTTCCATCTTGTCCAAGTCCTCTGCCAGTACCGCTTTCAGCAGGTAAACGGGAAGGATGTCCATGGGAAGAACTTTCTCGTATTGTCCGGTCACCACGAAGGCTCTTTCTTCCCCGTGATAGTTGGCATCAAGAGTGTATTTCTTGTTCGGACATAAGAAAGAGGGGAAAGTTTTTGATATGGAGAATTTGTTGAAACCGGGAGTTGCCCAACCCAAAAATTCGTAATTATCACCTTCGGGGATAACGGTTACCATATTATTATAGAATCCGAGATAGTTCTCTTCAGTTACTTTATAACCCGTGAGTACGTTACCGGAAATAATACGTTGATGAACTTGATTCTTCAGTTTCCCGTTCACGATACAACCGATTTTTGCTCCCAGAATGGTTTTGTAGTAAGCAGGCTTTTCAACTTCTGAACCTGCGAGAGCAATCGTCTTGCGGGCGTCGAATTTTCCGGAAGTGAATAATCGTCCGATAATGGCAAGGTCCATAGCGTTTACCACCCAAACGATTTCCCCTTTGTTGATCGGGTTCAGATGGTGAATCTGGATTCCTGCATTTCCTGCCGGGTGTGGTCCCGCGAAATAATTCACATCCACGTTTTTCAGCTTGGCGAACACGGATGTTGAAGGCGTCCCTTCTTTCAAGTTCAAGTTCACGTTTTTACCGCATAATTTTTTTAAGCAATCGATTCCGGATTGGAGCGCGGTTAATTCATCTGCAAGAGTGATGTCGAAATCCGGAGCGAGAGGGGCGGAATCAAAACCGGACACGAATATCGCCTTCGGCATATCAGCCGGGGTCGCGATGATGTCGTACGGACGTTGTTTGATCATGGGCCAAACCCCGCTGTCAAGTAATTTTTCGATGATTTCGTCTCTGGAAAGTTTGTTCACGTCTGCAGCCCCAAAATCCTTGTATTGGATTTGGTCATCTGCTTTAACCACGACCTCCAGCAACTTCCTTCTTTCTCCTCTGTTTACGGTTTCGACTGTACCGCTAACAGGTGATGTGAATTTGACTTCAGGTCTGTACTTGTCGATAAACAACACGTCACCCGCTTTCACTTGATCGCCTGCCTTTACTGCAAGTTTGGGAGTAAGCAGACGGAAATCTGTTGGTTTTACCGCGTAGAAATCACATCTCTCGATGTTTTTCACCAGATTTTCGGCTTCTCCTTTTAACTTGATATCAAGGCCTTTTTTCAGTTTTATAACCTTGGACATTGTTTTATTATGTTTTTGATATGTAGATAATTATTTCTAATTCACCCTGTAATTGTTTATTTTAAAAACACGTGCAAATATATAATCAATTATTGAATTTATTCAGTAATTCAAAAGTTAATTCATCCCTTTAGATGTTTTTTTTTACTGCTTGATTTCTCAAATAAATGAATGTTTGAATGAGGTGAGGTTTATTGATGAAATTCCCTTTTGGCATGGTATTTGTAGAAAAGAATGAGAAAACTAATGAGTACTAATTATCCAAAATGGTGATTGAATTATGAAAGGAATATTTTTTTGTTGTGTATTAGCAATATGGATGACTTCGTGCAAGTCGGCAAAGGAGAGCGTTTCTCTGACCGGGGTGAAATGGGTGGCGGAGAGTCTGAACGGGAAAGAGATCAAGTTCAAAGAAGGTGGGAGCGAGGTATTCATCACGCTTGAAGACAGTGATAAGAAAGTATTTGGAAGGGCGGGATGTAATCGCTTTTTTGGTGCTTACGAGCAAAAGGAGTCGCAATTAACTTTTAGCGGGATGGGAGCGACTAAGATGGCTTGTCCTGATATGGATATTGAAACAAGTTTTTTCAAGGTTCTGGAAGATACGAAGAGTTTTATCATAAAGAATGATAAGTTGACGCTGAAAGATAGTAATAACGTGATAGCGGTATTTAAAGCGCAAAAAGAAACTCCTAAAAAGGAATAAGACAAAGTTTATAGTTTGATTTTTCGTGTAGTAAAAAGAGTGTCAAAATTTATTTTTGACACTCTTTTAGTTTATAAGTTTTTTTAAATCACTTCCGCGACAACAAAAGTACTTCCCCCGATGTATATCATATCCCGGTTGCGGGCGGCTTCACGGGCGGCTTGATAGGCTGCAGCAACTGTCGGGAAGGTTTCCCCGTGAAGATGATTTGCCCGGGCTTTCTCGGCTAAAATTTTCTCATCCATAGCCCTGGGTATGGATGCTTTACAGAAATAGTAAATAGCGTCTTTGGGCAGGATGTGTAACACGCTGTCCACGTCCTTGTCGTTTACCATACCAATCACGAAATGAAGTTGTTCGTACGTGCAGGTTTTTAATTGGGCGACAATCTCGGTTAGTCCATCGATGTTGTGTCCGGTGTCGCATACCGTATAGGGCGTTTGTGATAATTCTTGCCAACGTCCAAGCAATCCCGTGTTGCGAATCGTGTTGGCTATGCCGTTGTATATGTTTTGATCGGAGATGTGCAAGCCATTGTTTCTTAGGCTTAGAACCGTTTCCAGAACGGCCGGGATATTTTTTCGTTGATAAAGTCCTTTCAGGTCTGCTTGCACGGGGGCAAACGTGATCCCGTTTTTGTTTTCCAGCCGGTAGGTGTTTTTATCATCTCGTGTTACTTGCCAGTTTTCGGACGCAAATTCAAGGGTGGTTTCACACTCTTTTGCTTTCTCAATAAAGACAAAGTCACTGGTGGGGTCTTTCGTTCCGATGATTGCGGGAACGCCGGGTTTGATAATACCCGCTTTCTCGTGTGCGATTTTTTCCAACGTGTCACCGAGAAGAGCCATATGATCGAATGAGATATTCGTGATCACCGAGGCCATAGGGGTAATGATATTCGTGGAGTCCAGTCGTCCCCCAAGTCCGACTTCGATAACAGCAATATCGACTTGCTGGTCCGCGAAATATTGGAAGGCCATGGCTACTGTCATTTCGAAGAAGGAAGGTTTGATCCCGGCGAAAAGGGATTTATTTTCTTCCACGAAATTGATCACGTATTGTTCCGTGATCATCTCCCCGTTTATTTTGATACGTTCGCGGAAATCTTTCAAGTGTGGTGACGTGTATAGTCCGGTTTTATACCCGGCTTCTTGTAATATGGAGGCCAGCATGTGAGACACTGAACCTTTACCGTTTGTACCCCCCACGTGGATGGTCTTGAATTGTTTGTGCGGAGAACCGAAGTGTTCATCCAGTTTTAACGTGTTGTCCAGATTGGCTTTGTATGCGGCCTTACCTTCTCTTTGGTACATGGGAAGCTGGGCAAATAACCATTCTAATGTTTCCTTGTAGTTCATGTATATTCTTTTAAATAAACTGGTTCATTCTGTTGAGCGGGCAAAAATAGTAAAAATATACAGTGGGTGTAAGTTCGGGCTTTGATATTTCTTTTCAGTGAAAAAAGGCGTGTGTTTGAGGATGAAAATGTTAATAATATATAAGAAGTATATGGCATTGATTTCGTACAAATATGGAATAAATTCGGGAAATGTAGGCTGTGTGGTGTGTTCTTTTCGTGCGTTTCATCTGACGAGCATGGGGCGTGAAGTGAAGAGATCGTGTGTGCCGGTGGAGATGATGTATGTATTTGACGAAATTTCACTAACTTTAAACCCGGAATTAGTATGTCATGATAAGAAAACGTGCTAATTGTCGTAGTAACGTATGTGTTGCATTTGGGAAAATAAAAATGAAATAAAGATATGGGAAAGGAAGTACAGGCAATCTTGAATCTTTTGAGTGAAGGTGTCATCGTCGAGGGGGATATTCAAACGCCAAGGGATATACGGATTGACGGCACGCTTGTCGGGACAGTTCATACTGACGGGCGTTTGGTTCTCGGGCCTTCTTCTCGTGTTACGGGAAAAGTCAATTCTCCGAATATTGACGTGTTCGGGAACGTGGAGGGGGATATAGTTTCAACTGGTATTGTTGTGTTAAGGGCAAAATCAAACGTGAAGGGAACGATCTCCACTGCAACTATGGTTGTTGAGGCCGGGGCGGTGTTTAACGGGGAAAGTAATATGATCGCGTCGGCCAAAGGTGTTGTTCGCCCGGAAACGACAGAAAAGAAATAATGCAAATTCTTTGTGTCGGATTTCGCCGAAAAGATATAACTTTGCAGAAATTATAGAACGTTATATGGCTAATGATAGTAAAGTTGTTCCAGTTCCGGTTTTGAGGCGGATGCCCGCGTATCTTTCTTTCGTGAAGACATTGCAAAAACAGGGAGAGAAGTACGTCTCATCGACAAGAATTGCCGAATACATGGAAATAGACGCCACGCAAGTGACGAAAGATTTGTCGCATACCGGTATCTCCGGTAAAACTCGTGTTGGTTACGAGGTGGATAATTTCGTGGAGATACTGGATGACTTTCTTGGTTTTAACAAGATTAATAACGCTTTTCTAGTCGGGGCGGGTTCGTTAGGATGTGCCTTGTTGCAGGATAAGGGACTGAGAAATTTCGGTTTGAATATACAGAAGGCTTTCGACGTGGACAAATCTAAAATTGGGACAAAGATTAATGATGTCGAGATTTTTCATGTGGACCAGTTCCGGGGAATGCCGGGAGAATGTAACGTGGCGATAGGAATCATTACCGTTCCGGCCGAATGTGCCCAGAACGTGGCCGATTTAATGGTTGCTTGGGGGATCAAGGCTATTTGGAATTTTACCCCGGCCCGGATTAAAGTACCTGCTCATATTGCCGTGCAAAACACGACGATATACACGAACTTGGCCATTTTATTTAATAAATTACACGGACAGGAATAGCTTTTTAATTTTAGCTTTTAAATTTTAGATTCCAGCGCACGAGCCGACATCTTTTAATTTTTAGTTTTTAGTTTCCCCTTACACAGGGGGGAGGTTGCTGTTTTGAGCATGACTTTTGAGTTCGCCTCTCATTTTTTCCCGTGCTAAAATCTACACGTTACGTTTTTTTTAGAAAAATACAAATTTTGTTAGGCAAGGTGTTATAAATCAATTTTTTATATTTTATGTATTTACTTATTATTATACATTGATCAGCTCGTTTGTATATTGTATTATAATTTAATATATTTTTAATATTAATAGGAGGGGAATAGGGGAGGAATGGGAGCGGAATGGGAGCGGGTCACAATGTGAATGCAATAAAGTAAATAAATAATAGCGAATATTTGCATTTGTTAAATGATGTCCGGGATCGTTTTTGAACATGCCTCGTGTCTGTTTCTTTTTCAAGAGAAGAGGCGTGTTTAAGCCGGGCTTTTTCTTTGATATTCCGATGTTTTTTTATAATTTTGCGGTTCGTAAATTACAAAGAGTAATAACTAAAAGAAAGCAGAATGGTAAAGATTAAATTTCCCGATGGGAATGTAAAAGAGTTCGAGTCCGGGGTAACCGGCATGGACATAGCTAAGTCGATTAGCCATAAGCTGGCTAAGGAAGTGTTGTCTATATCCGTAAATGGCGTCACGTGGGATTTGATGCGCGGTATAACAACAGACTCCGAGATTAAGCTATATACATGGGACGATGAAGAGGGACGCCATGCTTTCTGGCACTCATCTGCACACCTTATGGCAGAAGCTTTGCAGGCTATTTACCCGAATATCAAGTTCGGTATCGGTCCGGCAATTGAAAATGGTTTCTACTATGACGTGGACCCGGGAGAAGGTGTTGCTATCCAAGAGAAAGATTTGGTGGAGATCGAGAAGAAAATGTTGGAATTGGCAAGAAAAGACGAGGAGTATTGCAGGATAGACGTTAGTAAGCAAGAGGCGTTGAATCATTTTTCATCGCTTAACGAGACATATAAAGTAGAGTTAATCAACGATTTGGAAGACGGAACAATCACGTATTACCGTCAGGGTGATTTCACGGACTTGTGCCGCGGACCACACTTGCCCAATACATCCTATATCAAAGCTATCAAGTTGACTTCTGTTGCCGGGGCATACTGGAGAGGGAACGAACATAACAAGATGTTAACCCGTATATACGGTATCACTTTCCCGAAACAGAAAATGCTGGACGAATGGCTGGTATTGATGGAGGAGGCAAAACAACGCGATCACCGTAAGATTGGTAAGGAAATGGAGTTGTTCATGTTCTCGCAAGCGGTTGGTTCGGGACTTCCGATGTGGTTGCCGAAGGGAGCCATGTTGAGAGATCGTCTGGAAGCTTTCTTGCGCAAGGTACAGAAGAAGTACGGTTACGAGCAGGTGATCACCCCGCATATCGGTAACGTGAACTTGTACAAGACTTCAGGACATTTCCAGAAGTATGGTAAAGATAGTTTCCAGGTCATCACGACCCCGCAAGAAGGCGAGGAATTCATGTTGAAACCGATGAACTGCCCGCACCACTGCGAGATGTATAAATTCAAACCGCGGTCTTATAAGGATCTTCCGGTTCGTTTTGCAGAATTCGGTACGGTGTATCGCTACGAGCAGAGCGGGGAATTGCACGGGTTGACAAGGGTTCGCGGGTTCACGCAGGATGATGCTCACTTGTTCTGTACGCCCGATCAGTTGAAAGAGGAATTCAAGAAAGTAATCGACATTATTTTCACGATATTCAAAGCGTTGAGTTTCGAGAATTTCACCGCGCAGGTTTCTTTGAGAGACCCGAATAATAAGGAGAAATACATCGGAACCGATGAAAACTGGGAGAAAGCCGAGAGTGCTATTATCGAGGCTGCTGCCGAGAAAGGATTGAAAACAACTGTCGAGTTGGGTGAGGCCGCATTCTATGGGCCGAAATTGGACTTCATGGTGAAGGATGCCATCGGGCGGAAGTGGCAGTTAGGAACGATCCAAGTGGATTATAACTTGCCGGAACGTTTCGAGCTGGAATACACGGGTGCTGATAACCAGAAACATCGTCCGGTAATGATTCACCGGGCTCCGTTCGGAAGTATGGAGCGGTTCGTGGCCGTGCTGATCGAACACACAGGTGGAAAATTCCCGTTGTGGTTGACTCCGGACCAGGTCGTGGTACTCCCGATCAGTGAAAAATACAACGATTATGCTCAAAAAGTTGTAAATTTCTTAAATAATTCCGACATTCGCACCGTTTTAGACGATCGTAACGAAAAGATTGGTCGTAAGATACGTGATAACGAGTTGAAAAAGATTCCTTACATGTTGATTGTCGGGGAACAGGAAATGAACGAAAATAAAGTTTCTGTTCGTCGTCAAGGAGAGGGAGACAAAGGAGCTATGACAACGGAAGAATTCGCAGAAATGATAAATAAAGAGGTAGAAGCTCAGTTGAACTCTATCTACAATGAATAATAATAAAAGGAGGATTAATTATAGCAAGAACAATGGAAATTAGGGGCAGAGGTCAAAATGACAAGCCACAGCACAGAGTGAACGAGCAAATTCGGGCTGCTTCTGTGAGAGTCGTTGGTGAAAATGTAGAAGCGGGTGTTTATCCTTTAAAAGAGGCTTTAGCCATGGCTGAAGCAGCCGGAGCTGATCTGGTAGAGATATCCCCAAATGCCGATCCACCTGTATGCAGGATCATTGATTACAGCAAGTTCCTGTATCAGTTGAAGAAAAAGCAGAAAGAGATTAAAGCCAAGAGCGTGAAGGTCGTTGTAAAGGAGATCCGTTTCGGGCCTCAAACAGACGATCATGATTTCAATTTCAAGTTGAAACACGCGATCGGGTTCCTGCAAGAAGGTGCGAAGGTAAGAGCCTACGTGTTCTTCAAAGGGCGTTCGATCCTGTTTAAAGACCAGGGGGCTGACTTGTTGGAACGCTTTGTCAATGCGTTGGAAGATTACGGGAAACTGGAATCCGCTCCCATGCTTGAGGGGAAGAAAATGATCGTGGTTATTGCTCCTAAGAAATAATGGAAGTTTAGAGTTTAGAGTTTAAAGTTTAGAATTTAGAATGAATAGATCCGCGAATCTAAAATCATTCCATCATTGGATTTTTCAATCTGAAATCTAAAATCATTAAATCTAAAATCGATAAGGGATATTTTATAATTACATATATTCTGAAACAAATTAAAATTAGAACAAATGCCAAAGATGAAGAGTGTGAGCAGTGCAAAGAAAAGATTTACTTTGACTGCTACCGGGAAGATTAAGAGAAAACATGCTTTTAAAAGTCATATTTTGACCAAAAAAGCAACCAAGAGAAAAAGAAATTTGACTCATACAGCTATCGTTGACGTGGCTAACGACGCAACCGTGAGAAAAATGCTTTGTATCTAAGAAATTTAAAAAAAACAGTAATTAACCAGGATGTTACGCCAGTTAAGTTCCTTGAGGGACGCTAACATTCAAAAAACAAAAGATTATGCCAAGAGCTAAAAATGCCGTTGCTTCAAGAGCACGTAGAAAAAAGGTTTTAAGTCAAACCAGAGGTAACTTTGGTGCAAGAAAAAATGTCTGGACGGTTGCCAAAAACACGTATGAAAAAGGCTTAACGTACGCGTACCGTGACAGAAAGAAGAAAAAATCAGAATTTAGAGCGTTGTGGATTCAGAGAATTAACGCCGCGGTTAGAATGGAAGGTTTGTCTTACTCTAAGTTTATGGGCTTAGTTCATAAAGCAGAGGTAAACATGAACCGTAAAGTTCTGGCTGATCTGGCTATGAATCAACCGGAAGCTTTCAAAGCAATCGTTGCGAAAGTGAAAGAGTTAGCTTAGTAATTATAAAATATCAGAAAAGGCTGCCCTCGGGTGGCCTTTTTTTATTTTTAAATATTACCTTTGTAAGACAGTGGTACATTATTTTTTAATTCAATATAATGAAGATTGCATTACTTGGATACGGGAAAATGGGGAAAACGATAGAGCGTGTGGCTCGTGATCGTGGGCATGAAGTCGTGTTGGTCGTGGATGAGAATAACCGGGCTACATGTACGGATGATCAATTGAAACAGGCTGATGTCGCGATTGAATTTACAACCCCGGCCGTGGCAGTCGATAATTATAATTGGTGTTTCCGTAATCATGTTCCGGTGGTATCCGGTACGACGGGATGGCTGGAAAGATGGGGCGAAGTGATGATGTCACGCGAGCAATTAGGGGGAGCATTTTTTTACGCATCCAATTATAGTATCGGGGTGAATATATTTTTTCATCTGAATCGTTGGCTGGCACAGACCATGGCTCGATTTTCCGATTATAAAGTTTCTGTCGAGGAAACCCATCACATTCACAAGCTGGATGCTCCCAGTGGAACAGCCATTACTTTGGTAAAAGATATTTTGGAAGAGCATCCGGAATACTCGTCTTGGGTACTGGATGAAGGAAAGGTCGGTGCGGGAGACTTGCCTGTAAAAGCCAAAAGAGAAGGTGAAGTTCCGGGGATTCACACGGTAACTTATAAATCGAACGTGGATGAAATCCAGATATACCATTCCGCTTATTCCCGGGATGGTTTTGCCCAGGGAGCCGTGATGGCGGCTGAATTCCTGATGGGGAAAAAAGGTGTTTTTGGAATGGAAGACTTGTTGAAAATTTAGAATGAAAACTGAAATAACAAACTCCCTCCCCCCTTCGGGGTACTCCCTCTATAAACAGAGGGAGAGTTGAATGCTCCCTGTCTTGGGGAGAGGTTACCAGCTCCTCCTCTGTTTATAGAGGAGGTGGCAGCGAAGCTGACGGAGGAGTTTAATTTAATAAATCAAGAAATATATGAGTAGGATATTGACAAATAAATGGTTTAAATTAGGGTGCGTTCTTTTCGTGTACCTGCTGTGGACGTTATGGATCGGGAGCTGGTGGTTGTTATTAGGTGTGCCTGTTCTGTTTGATATTTATATCACGAAGAAGGTGCATTGGGCTTTCTGGAAGAAGAAAGGAGTGGAAAAACAGACCAAGACGGTGGAGTGGATCGATGCTTTGATCTTCGCTATTATCGCGGCTACTTTGATTCGTATGTTTTTCTTCGAGGCGTACACGATCCCGACTTCCTCTATGGAGAAGTCCATGCTGGTCGGGGATTATCTTTTCGTGAGCAAGGTGGCTTACGGACCGAAATTACCTAATACCCCGTTGTCAGTACCGTTTACTCATCATACTTTGCCTTTCACCCAGTCAACGAAAGCTTATTCAGACTTGATTCAATGGCCTTACAAACGGATTGCCGGGTTGGGAGAGATTAAACGTGAAGATATTGTCGTGTTTAACTTCCCGGCGGGGGATACGGTAGTCGTCGGAAGGGAAAACCCGGATTACTATTCGCAAATCAGGGGACAGGAGGCTGCTATTCGGTATGTGGCACAAGAGAAGGGATTGAGTGTAACCCCGGAGGAGGCCTGGTCTATCGCTCGTAAACAGATTTGGCGGGAGAACGAGATTATCGCCCGTCCGGTAGATAAGCGGGAGAATTACATCAAGCGATGCGTCGGGATTCCGGGGGATGTTCTGGAAATGAAGGATGCCGTACTTTACGTGAACGGGAAGAAGTTGGAGGATAAAGATAAAATGCAATATAATTATGATATTATCGTGAATTCTCCCTTTAATAAGGTAAAGTTGCAAGAGATGGGGATTTCCATGGAAGATATTAATGGTGGTTATATGGGGAATAATCATTACGTGTTGCCTCTGACGGTTGAAATGGTGGAGAAAATTAAGAAAATGCCGAACGTTCTGTCGGTGAATCATCAGGAGGATGATGGACAAATATTCCCGTATAGTCCGAATTACCCGTGGACTCGTGATAATTTCGGACCGTTACCGATCCCGAAGAAAGGGGAAACTATTGACCTGACGTTGGAGAATTTACCGCTTTATGACCGTATTATCGGGGCATACGAGGAGAATAAACTGGAGGTAAAGGATTCCGTTATATATATTAACGGTGCCCCGGCAGATAAATATACTTTCAAGATGAATTACTACTGGATGATGGGGGATAACCGTCACAATTCGGCTGACTCCCGTTACTGGGGATTTGTGCCTGAAGATCATATTGTCGGGAAAGCTTATTTTATCTGGCTTTCTCTGGATAAGGATAAATCCTTCCTAGGTAAGATACGTTGGAACAGGATGTTCCGGTTCATACATTAAAAAAAGCGGCATGTGCCGCTTTTTTTGTTATTATATTTTGTAACTTGTCATTGTTTTAAAAAATTACATTATGACTAAAACTAAAAATAAGAAAACATTTGTATTAGATACGAATGTGATTTTACACGATTACAGATCCATCTACAATTTCGAGGATAATGATATTGTTATTCCAATCACGGTATTGGAGGAGTTAGATAAGTTTAAACGCGGGAATGACCAGATTAATTACCATGCCCGTGAGTTTGTCAGGGAATTGGATCAGATTTCCGGATCAGATTTTTTTCTAAAAGGAGCGCCGTTAGGTAAGGGAAGAGGGCGTTTGTTTATCCAGACGGGAGTGCCTTTCTCTCCCAAAATGAATGATTCTTTTAGCGAGGATATTCCCGATCATCGAATATTGGCTATTGCTGAATATATAACAGAGAAGAGAGAAGGAGAAAAGGTCGTTTTGGTGTCGAAGGATATGAATTTGAGGATGAAAGCGAGGTCTCTGGGAATTTTGGCAGAGGACTACAAGACCGATCAGGTGAAGGACTTGGAAGTGTCGTTAAACAAGTGTATAGAGACAAAAGAGGATTTCTCTCAAGAGTTGATCGCAAAGCTTTACGAAAGCGGGGAGGCAGGAGTTCCGGTAGAGACGTTTTTCCCGAAGGAAGAAATTAAAGGAAATAATTACTATATATTGAAGAATGGTAGTAATTCGGTATTGGCTTGTTATGATCCCGTCCGGAAAGTGGTGCGGAAAGTGGAGAAACTAAATACTTTCGGCATTTACCCGAAGAATTCGGAGCAGGCGTTTGCTCTGGATGCCTTAATGAATCCGAATATCTCGTTGGTAGCATTGAGCGGTAAGGCCGGTACGGGAAAGACATTATTGGCTTTAGCGGCAGCTTTGCAACAAAACAAGGCATTCGAGCAAATTTACCTGGCACGTCCGATCGTGGCCTTGTCAAACAAGGATTTGGGGTATTTGCCGGGGGATGTGAACGAGAAAGTTAGCCCGTACATGCAGCCTTTGTTTGATAATCTGGCCGTGATCAAGCATCGTTATAATATGCATAGCCAGGAAAACCGGTTGATTGAGGATATGTTGAAAGATGAACGTCTGGTGATTTCGGCACTGGCCTATATCAGGGGGCGGAGTTTGTCAAATGTCTTTTTCATCGTGGATGAAGCGCAGAATCTTACACCACATGAGGTAAAGACGATCATCACTCGTGCAGGAGAGGGCGTGAAGATGGTATTCACGGGAGATATTGACCAGATAGACTCTCCTTACTTGGATCGACAATCGAATGGTTTATCGCATTTGTTTGACCGTATGCAGGGGCAGGATATTTTTGCCCACGTGCATCTGGAGAAGGGAGAGAGAAGTTACCTGGCAGAAGTGGCAAGTAACTTGCTGTAAAGATAAAAACTAAAAGATAAAAGCTAAAAGTTCAATGATTTAGGACTGTTAGCTTTTATCTTTTTGGCTAAACTTTTATCTTTTAGTTTTCAACTTTTAGTTTTTTCAAGTGAATATATTGGGTTTTTTAAGTGCGGCCATTTTATTGACTTTGATGCCGGGGCCGGATATTTTATTCGTGATCACGCAAAGTATTACCCGGGGAAAGAAAGCGGGAATTATTTTTGCTTGCGGGTTGTGTACGGGGTTGATCGCTCACACGGCGGCTGTGAGTCTGGGACTTTCTTTGATTTTGTATAATTCTCCGGTGGCATTCAGCGTACTGAAATATATGGGGGCGGCTTACTTGATTTATTTGGGCGTGAAATCATATATCCACCGGAAGGAAAATTCGTTGGCTTTGCCGACTGCTACCGGGGTAGAATATAAACTGTACCGGAAGGGAATTCTGATGAATATACTGAATCCGAAGGTGCTGTTGTTCTTTATTGCATTTTTTCCCCAGTTTGTAAGTCCTGCCACGGAGAACCCGGCAGGAGAGTTACTGATACTGGGATTGCTTTTTATGGCACAGGCCATTGTTATATTCACGTTGGTAGCCTTGCTGGCCGACCGGTTGTCACATCGGTTGATGCAAAATGCTCGATTCTCGTTGATCATGCATATCATCGAATCGTTGGTCTATTTTGCCATCGGAATCAGTCTGATTTTCGTGACTGTTTGATCAGAATTTTCTTAACCGAAGTATTCGAGGTATATAGGTCGAGATGTGACGGGCTTTCTTGGTTTCGTATACATCTGCAATCTTGATCAGAATTGCTGTTTCTTCCACACCACCAAAGCCCGGGTTTATGGCTGTCCCAAAGGATTTCATGGAAGGTGACAGGCTCATGTAGGCATTTACTAAGGGTGGGATATTTTCTCCATGTTCCCGGACGTAACGAGAGAGGATTCGATAATCCTCGTCATAATTATTTCCGCAGAGTATTTTCCCGAGTTTATTATCATCAATATGAATTTCCAATGGAGTGATCGGCTCGACAAGTCTTTCCGTATCTTTGAAGTACTTCCGCATAAAGAATAAGATCATGTCACGAGCCTCTATATTGAAACTGGTGTACATGGTTACTTTCCCGAAGAAGTATTCCATACCCGGATTCTCCACGGTAAGAGCGCCCAGACCGTCCCACAAGTTATCCAAAGCGAACAGGGATTTGCGTCCCATTTTTGTAGACTGGTACAAAGGTTGTACGAAAGAACGCCCCAACTCAATCATTTTAGTGAGATATTGCTTTTTGAAGGCCTCGGAGAAACGGAATAATTCAGTCGTGGCCAAGTTGGGTTCTCCCTCTTGATTTAAAGGAAGGTTGTCACATAAAATATATCGGTACCCGCCTAGGATTTCCTGCTCTTTCGGGTCCCATACGATTAATTGCTGGTAGGGAACCTGCTCGTCAACATCAAATGGATCAATGTCTACCTCTTTTCCAGTACCGCCCCCGGCAGTCCTGAAGGTTAATTCCCGTAATCTTCCCACCTCTTTCATCAGGTTAGGACTGTTGAAAGCATTAAACGAGTAAATCTCGTTTCCCCCTTTGTTGGTTTTACGAATGAATCTTTCTTCTGTCAGTTCTGCTAATAATTTCGCTTTGTTTACAGGATAGATGACTGGTTGCATAGTTTATGTAGATCTATAATTGGTAGACAATATTCTTTATCTCTTCCGCCCATTCTTTCGGTGTTTTACTTTTATCTAGGGTTTCCCATTTAATGGGTTTCCCGATGACAAGCGTAAAAGTTGAACCTTTCTTGTTGAATGTTTCTTTGGGGAGATACATCATTTCCAGATTAACCTTTAGTCCTATTTTGGTACGAAAGTTTGCTAAATTATAAAAGAATTTTGAATTTTCCGCTTTTACCCGTATCGGAATAATGTCCCGTTGGTATTTAACAGCTTTAACCACGAAACTTTTTTGCCATTCCAAATCTTTAACCACGCCTTTAACTTTGCGGCTTACCATTCCGGCAGGGAAGGTGATGATCTGGGCATCGGAGGCAAACGCATTTTCCAGATCCACGGCAGCTTCTTTGGCTAAGGCTCCGTGTTTGTTAACCGGTAAAAAGATATTATTCAGATTCTTGAGATTCATGAGTAAATCGTTTACCGGGAATTTAAGCTTTTTATATATTTTCCCCAAGAAGGAGATCAGAATGATACCATCCGGCCCACCGAGAGCGTGATTTGCGGCAAAAATATAGCGTCCGTCGGGGGCAGGTAAATTCTCTTTACCTTCGATGATGTAAGAAATATCAAGATATTCCAAGATACCTTCGGCAAAATCCAAACCTTTTTGATCCCCGTATTTAGAGATGAAGTCGTTGATCTGGTCTTGGCAGATCACACGTTTTAAAAATGAATAAACGAATTTCGGAATCCAGCGGGCTAACTTCGGATTCTTACTTTTGAAAAGTTGTTCAATATATATCGGTTTAACAGTTTCTTCCATAATAAATGTGAATTGAATCTCCTTGTTTCAAAACTTTTGACAAAGATAAAAAACCTTATTCAATAAAATTCGTTAGAGAGGATATGAATTGAAAAATATGAACATTTTTAATGGATAGAATAAGTTAAACGCAAAAAAAGAGAACTATGAGAAAATTATCTTTGATAACGAGTGGAGTTATTTTGATGCTCTCTTTCTTGATGGTGGGGTGTAATACCATGAAGAAGTTGGAGAGAGAGGCCATCGAAACGGCAATTGTGGGGAAAGTTTCTCCTCAGCAGTTGACTGCGGTGGATGGGGTTGTGAATTTTAATTATAATATTGCTTTTGCTCCCAGGCAGTTTTATAAAAAGTTAATTTTGAAAGTGACTCCTAAAATGCAATATCCCGGTGGGGAAGAAGCGATGGAACCGCTTTATTTCCAAGGTGAGAAGGTGAAGGGTACCAATTACCCGGTGGTGGAATATAAAGGAAACACGTTGGGAACTTATAATTTATCATTCCCTTATCGTGACGGTATGCAAAAAGGGGTACTAATCGCTGATATTGAGGCGATCATGGGAAATAAAACTGTTGCGTTTACTCCGGCTATATTAAATACGAATGGGGTGAAGGAATGGAAAACATATATATATTCTCTACCGAACAATCCGGATGCAATTCCTTTGTTTACCGAAACTTTTGTGAAAGATGTTCCGGCAACAGGTGTGGGAATCATTAGCGGGTACGTGTTATTCCCGTTATCTAAATCCGTGATTACAGATGCGCAGAAAAAATCGTCTGTCATGGCACAGGCAACTCAAGAAATGAAGAAAATTCTGGCAGACAAAAATGCCAAGATTACCAATATGTTAATGTACGTTTCCAGTTCCCCGGAAGGACCGGAAAGATTAAACAAGAACTTGACCACGAATCGTTTCAATACGGCCAAGGCTTATTTCATGAAAGATTTGGGATTGGCTAACACACCGATGGCAAAAGATACTAAATTTATCGTTTCCAACACGGTGAGCGAGAATTGGGAAGGTTTGTATATGTTGTTGAATGATTCCAACTTGAAGAATAAGGCACAAATCGTGAAGGATTTGCAGAATGCCCCGAATTTACAGAAACGGGAGGCTGTTTTGGAATCGTATATTAAGACCGTACCGGAATTGAAAGATGTGATTCTTCCGACATTGCGGCGGGCTGATTTCTACATTTTCTATACCGTGCCCGAAGTGATGCAGGTGGAGGATCAGGTGACAACTTATTACGTACCTCAATTACAAGAGACTTCAGTTTTGTCAGCTCGTACGGATGTAAATTTGTTGAATGATTTGGCTGTCATTGCTATCCGTAACAAGGATTACAGAAAAGCTAGAAAGTTATTGGAATCGGCAGCTGTAATTAATCAAAAACCGGAAGTGCTGAATAATCTTGGTATTGTTTATCAAAATGAAGGGAATAATACTCAGGCTAAAGATATGTATACGAAAGCTTCTATAAAGAATGAGGCGAAGTATAATTTGGGAATGTTGTTATTGAAAGATAAAGAGTACAATAAAGCTATTCCTTACTTGAAAGCGATGCCGAATGTGAATCTGGCTTACGCTCAGTTGATGGCTAATGATAATCGTGCCGCTTTGGAGACATTGAAGAAGTTGAATCTGACGGAAGGGTACGAGTATTACATGATGGCCGTGGCTGCAGCAAGAGTAAAAGATGTACAGGTAATGGCTGTTGCTTTACAGAAAGCTATACAACTTGACCCGCAATTGAAAGAGAGGGCAAGTACCGATAAAGAATTTTATCCTTACGCTCAAGAAAGTATTTATTTGGATATTGTTGATTAAAATTGTTTGACTTTGCATTTTAAATCGGGCCGTAGCGAGAGCTATGGCCCGATTTGTTACAGGTTACAAGTTTGCAAGTTACAAGTTATGACGAACCTGTAACCTGTTAACTTGTAACCTGTAACTTTGTGAAACAATGAATTGTTTCACAAAACCTTATCCGGATTCTGTTTGATGAAATCACCCCAATCCTTGCATTTGGGGTTTCCCGTGGTGGGTAAGTTGCCTTGTAGGTGGTGGCAATAGGCGATGGCGATGGCATCTGTTTCATCCAAGGTGGAAATGGTGGTCGGTATCGTCATGAATTTGCCTAGCAGAAGGGCAATCTGCTCTTTGGAGGCCTCTCCTGTTCCCGTGATGCTCATTTTAATTTTCTTCGGGGCATATTCGAAAATGGGAATATTCCGTTGTAGGGCAGCTGCGATGGCTACACCTTGTGCCCGTCCGAGTTTCAGCATAGATTGGATGTTCTTACCGTAGAATTGTGATTCGATGGCCAATTCGTCCGGATGGTAAGAATCAATGACTTGCAGTGTGCGTTGAAATACTCTTTGCAGTTTGAGATACGGATCGGTCATTTTTTTCATGTCAACGACTCCCGACACGACAAGTTCCGGTTTGCAATTCTTTCCGGTTGTTTTAAGAATTGCATATCCCATGAAGTTTGTACCGGGGTCTATCCCCATGATTAGTTTTTCCATCTATCAGTTTTAGATTACAAATATAGCAAAACTCGCCCGATTTCGGATGGATTTAGGAAGAATAATGTAAACTATTGGGCTTTCAGGGAGATACGCAGCATTATT